>NZ_AP027059.1:0-303490 GCF_030295325.1 Haliovirga abyssi
AGTATGTTGAAAAGTGGAAAAGTAATTAAATCTGTTGAAAATATTTATTTTATGTGATATAGTATTGTGGATAAATTGACTATTGGAGGGACTTTTGCGAATGGAGGAAATGAATGCTGTAGAAGTGTGGAAAAGAATACTTAAAATTTTAAAATGGAATATTAATGAAACAGATTATAATTCTTGGATGTTAAATGTAAAGCCAATTGATTTAACAGAAGATAAATTAATTCTTGAAGTTGATAATAAATTTATAAAAGATAGAATTGAATCTAAATTTAAAGAGAAAATTATTGAAATATTAAATGAAATTTTAATTTTAAAAGGGTATAAAGATTTAGAGTTTAGAATTAAAGAAAATGAAGATAATAAGCTTTTTTTTCAAAAAGAAGAAGAACCAATAAAGCAAGAAAAAAAAGAATCAAAACAATCTAAACAATATAAAATTCAACAAAATTTATTTAGTAAAGGTTATTATAATCTTAATGATAAATATTTATTTAATAATTTTATTGTTGGAAAAAGTAATGAATTTGCACATGCTGCCTCAGAAGCAGTAGCAAATGCACCAGGAAAAGTATATAATCCTCTTTTTATATATGGAGGAGTTGGGTTAGGAAAAACTCATCTTATGCATGCTATTGGAAACAGTGTACTAAAAAATAATAGTAATAAAAAAGTTTATTATTGTTCTTCTGAACAATTTACTAATGATTTAATAAATTCATTAAAAAATGATAAAATGATGGAATTTAGGAGTAAATACAGAAAATTAGATCTTTTATTAATAGATGATATTCAATTTATCGCAGGTAAAGATAGTACACAAGAAGAATTTTTTCATACTTTTAATGAGTTACACCAAGCAGGAAAACAGATAGTTCTTTCTAGTGATAGACCTCCAAAAGAGATTGATAATGTGGAAAAAAGGCTTGTTTCGCGATTTGAGTGGGGACTTATTGCAGATATACAACAGCCGGATTATGAAACTAGAGTTGCTATTTTAAGTAAAAAAGCTGAAATGGAAAATATTAAAATATCAAAAGAGGTATTAGAATTTATAGCAGAAACAATAAATTCTAATATTAGAGAATTAGAAGGAAATTTAAATAGAATAGTAGCAAAAGCTTCAATTTTAAAAAAAGAGATAAATATAGATTTAGTAAAAGATGTCTTTTATGATGTTGTAAAAAGAAATAATAAAGTAGTTAATAAAGATAAAATAATAAAAGTTGTTTCTGAATATTATGAAATTTCTATTGAGGATATGATATCTTCAAAAAGAAAAAAAGATATTGCTAAATCTAGGCAGGTTGCTATGTATTTGTTAAGAGATATATTAAGTGAATCATTTTCAGCTATTGGTGGTATTTTTGGTGGTAAAGATCATACAACAGTAATGCATAGTGTTAGTAAAATTGAAAAAGATATGAAAGAAAATAAGTATTTTGAAAAAGATATAATGAGTTTAAAAGAGAAAATTTTAAATAACTCAAATTAATTTAAGAGGAGAAAAAAATGGAAATTATTGAAATTTCAACTGAATATATAAAATTAGACCAATTTTTAAAATGGGTAAATATTGTAGGTTCTGGAGTAGAAGCTAAATTTTTAATAAAAGAAGGTCAAGTAAAAGTAAATAAAGAAGTTGAATTAAGAAGAGGAAAAAAATTAAGAGATGAAGATATTATAGAGATAGATAAAAATATTTATAAAATAAAAAGGGTTTAAGAACGTTTAAAAAATAATGTTCTCATTATTTTTTAGCTATTTCTAAGGAGGAACAATTGCAGCTTTTAGATGTTTACTTGTTAAATTTTAGAAATTTAGAAGAAATTAATTTATCTTTTGATAAGGGAATAAATCTTTTTTATGGAGAAAATGGACAAGGAAAAACGAGTTTTATAGAAGCACTTTATTTTAATATTACAGGGAAAAGTTTTAGAACAAAAAACATATCTGAAATAGTAAAATACAGTAAATTAGATTGTGGAATTTTTTTGAATTTTTTGGATATTTATGGAGAAAAAAGTTTAGCTTTAAAATATGAAAAAAAACATAAAAAATACTTTTATAATAAGAAAAAAGTAAATTATGATGAATATATTGGAAAAGTAAATGTAATTTCATTTATACCAGAAGATATTGAACTAATAAATAGTTCTCCCTCAACTAGAAGAACTTATTTTGATTATGAAATATCTCAATCAAATTATAACTACTATTTAGAATTAAAAGAATTAAACAAAATTTTAAAAGTTAGAAATAAATTTTTAAAAGAAAAAAATATAAAAAATGAGATGTATAATATTTATAATGAAAAATTTATAGACATTTCAGCAAAATTATTAATAAAAAGAGAAGATTATATAAAAAAATTATCAATATTACTTAATTTAAATTATAGGAAGCTTTTTAAATCGAGTTCGGAATTAAAGTTGATTTATAAGCCATTTATAGATAATATTGAAAAAAAGAGTTTAGAAGAGATTAAAGAAAAAATAAAAGATAAATCTCTAAAAGTGCAAAAAAAAGAGTTGATTTATGGATATTCTCTTGTGGGACCTCAAAGAGATGAATATGTATTTAATTTAAATGAAAAAGATGCAAAAAAATATTCATCACAGGGAGAAAAAAAATCTATTATATTTTCTCTTAAAATATCTGAAATAGATTTAATTGTGAAAGATAAAAAAGAGTATCCTATATTTTTATTAGATGATGTATCTTCATATTTTGATTTAATGCATAAAGATAGTATTTTAAACTACTTTTTTAATAAAAATATACAAGTATTTATAACCTCAACTGAAAAATTAGATATAAAAGGGAAAAAATTTTTAGTAAAAGAGGGGAAAATTTATGAATAAGCCTGTAAAATTAAAAGAGGTTATTGAGTCAAAAATAAAAAATAATGTTTTTTATAAATTAGAGTTTTTAAAAATTAATTGGGTAGATATTGTAGGAAAAAACTTAGCTAAAAAAAGTTTTCCTCTATTTGTAAAAGAAGATGTTTTAATAATAGGAGTTACAAGTAGTATATGGTCTCAACAAATGTTATTTTTGAAAAATCAGATAATAAAAAATAGTAATTTAAAACTAAATGGAGAATATATAAAAAACATTAGATTTAAAGTTTCTAAATATGAAAAAACTATTAATTATATAGAGAAAAAACAAAAAGTAAAAAGAGAAAAAATTGATTTTAACAATATATCTATACAGCCATTTGAAATCAAACAATTGAAAAAAGCTATAGAATTTATAAAAGATGATGATATAAAAAGACACATATATAAAGTATCTGTTTTAAATAAAAAAAGAGAAAAATATTTATTAGAAAATGGATATAAAAAATGCGAAAAGTGTGGAGAATTATTTGTTGGAGAAGGAAAAATTTGTATTTTGTGTAAAAATGATATTCAAAAAGAAAACAGGAGAAGAATTTATAATAAAATAAAAAACAATTTATTAATAACATATACAGAAATGAAATATGAAGAAAAATATTTAACTAAAATAGAATTTGAAGATATTAAAAATAGAGTTAAAGATGGAATATATAGAGAAATATTAATAAATATAAAAGAATTAAAATATAAAAAAGCTAGAGATTTATTAGAAAAATATTTTATATTAGATAGTGGAACAGATAATAAAAGAGTTATTTTTGAAAAAATAGATATGTTTTTTCAGAGTTTCACGTGAAACATCATCAGGAGGTAAAGTGTATATATACTTGGAAAATAATTTTTTTATTCCATTAAATGAAATTATCGCAATTGTAGATTATGAAAAATTTACAGAGTCAGAAAATGGAAAAGATTTTTTTGAAATAAACAAAAAAAATATAATAAATATTTCAAAAAATAAAAAAAGTATGGTTATAACAGATACTTATTCTTATGTTAGTTCATATAGATTAAGAGCTTTATATTCAAGAGGTAAAGAGTTTGAAAGATTAAAAACAGGAAAAGTAAAATAAGTTAGGAATGTTATTTTTAAGCAGTTTATTAGAAAAAAGTATTTTGGAGGGAAATTATGACAAATTATACAGCAAAAGATATAACTGTACTTGAAGGATTAGAAGCTGTAAGAAAAAGACCAGGAATGTATATTGGATCTACGTCAATAAGAGGATTACATCATTTGGTTTATGAAATTGCAGATAATAGTGTGGATGAAGCATTAGCAGGATATTGTAATAAAATATCAATAAAAATATTAGAAGGTAATGTAATAGAGGTAGAGGATAATGGAAGAGGAATTCCAGTAGATATGCATCCAAAACATAAAAAATCAGCTCTTGAAATTGTAATGACAATATTACATGCTGGAGGAAAATTTGAACATAAAGGCTATAAAGTATCAGGAGGACTTCATGGAGTTGGAGTTTCTGTTGTTAACGCATTATCATCAACCTTGGAAATAGAAGTAAAAAGAGACGGGAAAATATGGTATCAAAAATATCATGAAGGAAAGCCAGAAGAACCTGTAAAAACTATAGGCGACACTAATAGAACAGGAACAAAAGTTAAATTTAAAGCAGATGACACAATTTTTGAAAGTTTGGAATATGAATTTGATGTGTTATCAAATAGATTAAAAGAATTAGCATATTTAAATAGAGGATTAAAAATATCTATAGAAGATCTTAGAGAAGGAAAAAAGAAAAAAGAAGTTTATGAATTTGAAGGTGGAGCTGTAGATTTTGTAAAAGAGGTAGTAAGTGGAGAAAAAACGATAATAACAAATCCTGTAAGTATGATAGGAGAAGAATCGGGAGTATATGTTGAAATAGTTTTAACATATATAGAAAATCAAAAAGAAACGCTTTATTCATTTGTTAATAATATAAACACTCATGAAGGCGGAACGCATGTAAGTGGATTTAAAACAGCTTTAACTAGAGTAATAAATGATATTGCAAGAACAACAGGATTATTAAAAGAAAAAGATAGTAATTTTGTAGGGAATGATGTAAGAGAAGGAATAGTTGCTATAATTAACACAAGAGTTCCGGAACCTCAATTTGAGGGACAAACAAAAACTAAATTAGGAAATTCAGAAGTTACAGGAATAGTATCTTCTATTATTACAAATAAATTAAAAGAGTATTTAGAAGATAATCCAACTGATGCAAAAGTGATTGTAGAAAAAATATTAATATCAAAACGAGCAAGAGAAGCAGCTAAAAAAGCAAGAGAATTAGTAATTAGAAAAAGTGCTTTAGAAGTGGGATCTCTTCCAGGAAAATTGTCTGATTGTTCTTCAAAAGTACCAGAAGAATGTGAAGTATTTATAGTGGAAGGAGATAGTGCGGGAGGTTCTGCAAAACAAGGAAGAGATAGAAGATTTCAAGCAATATTACCTCTTAGAGGAAAAATTTTAAATGTAGAAAAAGCAGGAATAAATAGAGCTTTGGAAAATACAGAAATTAGAGCAATGATTACTGCCTTTGGAACAAATATAGGTGATGAGATTGATTTAGAAAAATTGAGATATTATAAAATAATTATAATGACCGATGCCGATGTAGATGGAGCTCATATAAGAACTTTAATGCTTACTTTTTTCTATAGACATTTAAGAGAATTAATAGATGAGGGACATATTTATATTGCACAACCACCATTATATAAAGTTACTCAAGGGAAGAATTTTTCATATGCATATTCTGATGAAGAGTTGGAAGAGATAACTTCAGAACTTGGAGATAAAAAATATACTCTACAAAGATACAAAGGACTTGGAGAGATGAATCCTGAACAATTATGGAGTACAACAATGGATCCAGAAAGCAGAAGTTTATTAAAAGTAACATTAGAAGATGCAACTTATGCAGATAAATTGTTTAATGTATTAATGGGAGATAAAGTTGAACCAAGAAGAAAATTTATAGAAGAGCATGCAACATATGTTAAAAATTTGGATATTTAGGAACGGCTTAAAAATAACCTACTTATTTTGTTTTAAAATATGCAACGTATCAAGCATTTTTAAAACAAAATATTAGGAAATTAATTTTTTAAACGTTCTTTAGGAACGGCTTAAAAAGAAGCTACCTATTTTGTTTTAAAATACGCAATGTATCAAGCTAAGAACTGGGCTTGCCAACGGCAAGCCCCTACAGTATTAATTTGTTTTATAATGTAGAGGTTTTACCGTTGGCAAATCCGATATAAAATTATAAATTATCGTTAATTTGATGACATTGGGATTTAGATGAGGTCTGAAAGAAGATAGAATGAATATAAATAAAAAGCATAAGTTTTTTTATGAATTAATTTATGTTTTTTATTTAAGAGGAAAGTATAAATTTATTCAGAAAATAGGCTACACAGTTTTTTGAAACATGTGATTTTTCAAAGTAAATAAGAAAAATTAAATAATATTGAATTAATAAAAAATAGTAATGGTGAACAGCCGTTTACCATTACAGATGATATATTTTAGAGAGGGGATTTACAAATGGCAAAAGAGACTCAAATTTATATAGAGGACGAAATAAAAAATTCATACTTGGATTATTCAATGAGCGTAATAGTAAGTAGAGCTCTTCCAGATGTAAGAGATGGATTAAAGCCGGTACATAGAAGAATACTTTTTGCAATGAATGAAATGGGAATGTTTCACGAGAAACCTCACAAAAAAAGTGCAAGAATAGTCGGAGAAGTTTTAGGTAAGTATCACCCACATGGAGATACTGCTGTATATCTTACAATGGTAAGAATGGCACAAGATTTTAACTATAGATATATGTTAATTGATGGGCATGGAAATTTTGGTTCTGTTGATGGTGATAGTGCGGCAGCAATGAGATATACAGAAGCACGTATGTCAAAAATAACAAGAGAACTGTTATTAGATATAGATAAAAATACTATTGATTATAGAAAAAACTTTGATGACAGTTTAGATGAACCTATTGTTTTACCAGGAAAACTTCCAAATTTATTATTAAATGGAGCGGCAGGGATAGCTGTTGGAATGGCAACTAATATACCACCACATAATCTAGTTGAATTATCAGATGGAATTATTGCTACAATAGATAACAGAGATATAGAAGATGATGAATTAATCAAGATAGTAAAAGGGCCAGATTTTCCAACAGGTGGAATAATAAATGGAGTTTCTGGAATAATTAGTGCTTATAAAACTGGTCGTGGAAAAGTTAAAGTTCGTGGAAAAGTTAAAATAGAGGAGATAAGATCAGGAAAAGAAGCTATAATTATAAATGAACTACCTTACCAAGTAAATAAAGCTAGATTAATAGAAAAAATAGCTAATTTGGTAAAAGAGAAAAAAATATCTGGAATTACAGATTTAAGAGATGAATCTGATAGAGATGGAATAAGAATAGTAATAGAATTAAAAAAAGGTGAAATTTCAGAACTAATTTTAAATAAATTATATAAATATACAGAACTACAAAATACCTTTGGAATAATAATGTTAGCACTTGTAAATAATGTTCCTAAAGTATTAACTTTAAAACAAATATTAAATCATTATTTAGATCATAGATATGAAGTAGTAGTTAGAAGAACAAAATATGAACTTGAAAAAGCTGAAAAAAGAGCTCATATATTAGAAGGGTTTAGAAAGGCATTAGATAACATAAGTGAAATTATAAAAATTATAAGAGGTTCAAAAGATGCAGCAACTGCAAAAGAAAGTTTAATAAAAATTTTCGAATTTACTGAAATACAAGCAAAATCAATTTTGGATATGAGATTACAAAGATTAACAGGATTAGAAAGAGATAAAATAGAAACAGAATATAAAGAATTGTTAAAGGTTATAGATGAATTAAAATTCATACTAGGAAATGATTCAAAAGTATTTGAAATTATAAAAGATGAAGTTATAGAATTAAGAGATAAATATGGAGATAAAAGAAGAACAGAAATAAGAGCAGCAGCAGAAGATATACTTTTAGAAGATTTAATAAAAGATGAAGAAGTAATAGTTATGATGACAAATAAAGGATATATAAAAAGAATAGGATTAGATAAATATAAAGCTCAAAATAGAGGTGGAAAAGGTGTATCATCTCACAATGCGGCATCAGAAGATTTTGTGGAAAATATGTATTTGACTAAAAATTTAGATAGTTTATTAATTTTTACAAATAAAGGAAGAGCTTTAAGTTTAAAAGTATATGAAATACCAGAAAGTTCTAAAAAAGCAAGAGGAAAACTAATAAATAATTTAATAAACTTAACAACTAATGAAAAAGTAAAAGCAGTGTTAAAAGTAAGAGAATTTGAAGAAAATAAAAATATATTTTTTGCAACAAAATCTGGAGTAGTAAAAAAAGTTAGTTTAAATAAATTTAAAAAAATAAGTAAGGCAGGACTAATTGCAATAAATTTAAAAGAAAATGATAATTTGATATATGTTGGAGTGGCTAATGGAGATAATGACATATTTTTAGCAACTAAACAAGGGTATTCAATAAGATTTAATGAATCAGAAATAAGAAGTATGGGAAGAACAGCTACAGGAGTAAAAGGAATAAATTTAAGAAAAAATGATGAGGTAGTTTCTGGACTAGTAATAGAAAATCCAGAAGCAACAGTATTAACAGTAACTGAAAATGGAGCTGGAAAAAGAACGAAATTAAAAGGATATAGACTACAATCTAGAGGTGGAAAAGGATTAATAAATATGAAAATAAATCCAAAAACTGGAGATGTTGTAGAGGTAAAAGGTGTTACAGATAGTGATGAAATAATGTTGATTAGTTCTAATGGTATAGTAATAAGAACAGCAGCAGATACAATATCTACAACTGGTCGTTCAACACAAGGTGTAAGAGTTATGAAAGTTGATGAGAATGAAAAAGTTGTATCAGTAATAAAAAGACATAAAGACAAAGAGATAGAATCAGATATAGAAAGTGGAGAAGAAGAGTAATCTTCTTCTTTTTCTTTGTGGAAAACAAATTTTATAGTCGTGTTTTCCACAATTGTTAATAAAAAAGCCTATTTTTTCAAAAAGTTTTCCACTTTTCCTCATAGTTTCCCACAATTATATAATAATTTGAATTTTTTTAAGAAATAGAGTTATACACATAGGAGATAAATTAAAAAATTTTATTTTAAGTAAGGAACGTTTAAAAAATAATTTTTATATATTTTGTTATAAAAACGCTTGAAACGTTGCATACGTTGGGCGTAGTTTTTTATGTGGTTTTCATAAAAGAACCTTGAGCCTTTTAAAACAAAACAGGTAAGTTATTTTTAAGCCGTTCCTAAGTAGAAAAGTATAAATTTATTTTGAAAAATATGTAGTATTGTTGAAATATCCTAGATTGAGAAAATTTTCTTTTTATTAAAAACGGTATTTAGGTTACTTATAGAACATTATTTACGGTTTGCGTAGCATAAATTTGAAAAAAGTTATAAAATCCGAAAATAACCTTTGAATTTTTTTTGATTTTGTAGTATAATAATTGAAATTGGAAAATACTAAACTAAATGAGAGGTGAAAACATGGCAAAAGTAGTTTTAACAGATATGGAAAAAACATATCCAAATGGATTCAAAGCAGTACATGGGCACAATTTAGAAATAAAAGATGGAGAATTTATGGTATTTGTAGGGCCATCAGGTTGTGCAAAATCAACAACATTAAGAATGATAGCAGGATTAGAAGAGATAACAGGAGGAACAGTAGCAATAGGAGATATAATAGTAAATGAGTTGCCACCAAAAGATAGAGGGATAGCAATGGTGTTTCAAAATTATGCCTTGTATCCACATATGAACGTATATGATAATATGGCATTTGGGCTAAAATTAGCAAAAACACCAAAAGAAGAGATAGACAAAAGAGTAAAAGATGCAGCAGAAATATTAGGAATAACAGATCTATTAGATAGAAAACCAAAAGAGATGTCAGGAGGACAAAGACAAAGAGTAGCAGTAGGAAGAGCAATAGTAAGAGATCCAGAGGTATTTTTATTTGATGAACCATTATCAAACTTAGATGCTCAATTAAGAGTACATATGAGAGTAGAGATAACAAAATTACATAAGAGATTAGGAACAACAATGATATATGTAACTCATGATCAAGTAGAAGCAATGACAATGGGAGATAGAATATGTGTAATGGAGTTAGGAGTAATAAAACAAGTAGATACTCCATTAAATTTATATAATAAACCAGAAAATAAATTTGTAGCAGGATTTATAGGAAGTCCATCAATGAATATAGTAGAAGCAAAACTAGAAAAAGATGGAGATACAACATATGCGGTAACAGAACATATGAAATTAAGATTACCAAAAGAAAAAGCAGACAAAGTCCAAAGTCATATAGGAAAAGAAATATGGTTTGGGATAAGACCAGAACATATAGGAAGTCATGAAACACATCCAAACGAAAAAGATAATTATGTAAATTCAGAAATATATGTAGTAGAACAGATGGGAAATGAAGTATTTGTATATTTCACACCAGGAAAGAATCAATATATAGCAAGATTAGGAAGTGAAGGAGTAACAGTAAAATCAGGAGAAAAATATGAAATATGGTTTGATACAAGTAAATGTCATATATTTGACAAAGAGACAGAAGAAAATATAAGTTTATAAGAAAGGTGGTGGAATTTTTGTCTTCAAAATTTACTGAATTAATAGAAAGCATAAATATTTTTAATAAAATAGAAAGAAGTTCAGGTTATATGTGGTTAACAGGAGCTATTTTAAGTTTTATTGTTTTTATATATGGACTTGTTTTGTTAATAAAAGGAGTTATGTATGGAAATGGAGCAGGAACATATAAAATAGCGGGATTAAAATTAACAGCACCAGCAATGGGTTTTATCTTGATATTTATAGGATTAATAGTTTTATTTATAACAATAACACAAACAATTCATAATTCAAAAGAGGAATTTAAACGAAAATATAATAATTTAGGAACTGCATATGTATATACATCTCCAGCTATAATAGGAATGGTTGTATTAGTATTTTTTCCTTTAGTATTTGGAGTATGGGTAGCATTTACAAATTATAGAATAGATATACCATTGGCAAAGGCTAATTTTCCAACATTATCAAGATTTTTGGATGTTTTTACAAGTAAAAATAGTGATTTTAGAGATATATTTTTTACAAATATATGGTGGACAGTTATAAATATAGTTTTAGCAGTATCTTTAGGAGTTATGTTAGCATTAATATTGAATAGAGAAGATATGAAATTAAAAAAAGTGTATAGAACATTATTAGTTTTGCCTTGGGCAGTACCTAATTATGTAACAGCACTTATGTGGAAAGCGATGTTTCAAAAAGAATTTGGAGCAGTAAATCAAATATTATCGCCAATATATGCAATGCTGCATATGGACAATTTACAGTGGCTTTCGAAATCATTTATAAGTTTGAAATTTTTAGATCATATACCATATTTAGGGTCACTTCTAATAGATGCAATTGGATTAAAAGGATACCTTGTTTCTTTACCATTTATTGCAGTAGTAATAGTAAATGTATGGCTAGGATTTCCATTTATGATGATAGTGGCTTTAGGAGGGTTACAATCAATATCTAAAACTTTTTATGAAGCAGCAGAGATTGATGGAGCTACAAAATTTCAAATGTTTAAATTTATAACAGTACCACTACTAAAACCAACAATGATACCAGCTATAATATTAAGTATAATATGGACTTTTAATCAATTTAATGTAATTTATTTGATTACTACAAATGATAAAATGTCATTATTGGTTGTAAGTGCATATAGAGAAGCTTTTGAAAAAGGAAGATATTCTTACGCAGCAGCATATTCTGTAATTATATTTATAATTTTAGCAGCATATAGTATATTTACAATGAAAGTGTCAAAAGCTACTGAGGAGGTGTATTAATGGCAAACAAAAAATATACTAAAAAACAGTTTATTAGAAGTTTAATAGTAGTACTAACATCTCTTTTAATAGCTGTATTATTTACAGGATGGTATAGTAATTACGCAAAAAAAACAGTAATAACAAGTGTAACAAAATCATCAGAATTTTTTAGTAAAAAAATAGTGGAAGATATAAATAAAAAATTTGCTAAATCAAAAAGAATAATATTTATAAGAGCGAAAAAAATAATAGATCCTAAAAGTTTATTTAAGTATATTCCAGAAGGTAGAAGCGATATAAGTAAATTAAGTGTTGCTTCAATTGCAATATGGAGCAAAAAAGATGGAAAAATTGTAAATGAGATACATACAATTAGTAGTTTAAATAGAAAAAATTTATATGGATTAAGAAAAGGAGAAACATTAAATAAAAATAATGTAAAAAACTATTTTGAATCAAAAATAGAAAATAGCTGGATTGAAAATAATTTTGATAAGATACAAGAAAATCAATTTGTAGTTGAAAACATAAATGGATTTCTTAAAAATAAAAAAAGAAATAATCTTCATACAGTTAGAAAATTTAATTTAAAAGGAAAAGATTATTTATTAGATATACAATATTCAAAGAGATCAATTGTTTCAAATAGAATAACAAAGAAAATTCAAACAGAAGTAATAGTTATAATATTTATATATCTTTTATTTTTATTGGTATATTCTTTAATAATGGATAGGAATTTATTAATGCATGTACTGGTTCTTTATGTATTGGTTTTTACAACGTATCCATTAACATGGGTAATATCTCTTACGTTTAAAAGCAGCAATTCAATGGGAGGTACAAATCTAAACCCTATACCTAAAAATGCTACATTAGATAATTATAAAGCAGCATTATTAAATCTAAAAAAAGTAAAAGAGGAAGGAATCGTATTAGATAAAAATAATAAATTGTTTATAGGACAAGAAGTAATTGTAGATGGAAAAGGAGCAATGATAGAAGCTAAAAATATAAAATCTGTGTACAATGTATTTGATCCTAATTCAACTAATTTATTAAAAGATGTAAAATTTGAAGTAAAAGAAAAAGATACAAAAGTTACTTATAATGGAAAAGAAAAAATTATAAAACAAGATGCTTATTATTTAAGGTTAAATAAAGTATCTGAGTTACCACAAGATATGCAAATATATAATGTAGAATATTATACACATATTAATTTTTTATTTTTATCAGGAATATTCAATAGTTTGTTTATAGCTATATTAACGGCATTAATAGGAATGATATTGTCATCAGCGGCAGCATATGCTTTTTCTAGATTTAGATTTCCAGGAAGAGATGGTTTTATGATGTCATTTCTAGTAACTCAAATGTTTCCTGGAACAATGATGTTGATTCCTTTGTATATAATATTTTCCAATTTAGGATTTATAAATACATTTAAAGGATTAATATTTGCATATTCAATAACGGCATTGCCATTTAATATATGGAATTTAAAAGGATTCTTTGATACAGTACCAAAAGAATTAGAAGAAGCAGCATTAATAGATGGATGTTCAGCTTCACAAACATTTTATAAAATAGTGTTGCCATTATCACTGCCTGCATTAGCAATTTCGGCTCTATTCTCATTTATGGGAGCTTGGAATGAATATATAATGGCAGCAACATTTATGAATACAGAATCAAAATATACAATACCAGTAGTAATAAAAATGTTAGTAGGTTCAAATAGTGTAAATTGGCCAATGTTTGCCACAATGGCAGTATTAGTATCAATACCAGTAGTAATAGTATTTTTAATGAGTCAAAAATATCTTGTAGGAGGATTAACTGCTGGAGGAGTAAAAGGATAATTTTAGAATAGAGATATATACAGAAATAAAAAAATTGATTTTTAAAATTTTATAAGGTAGACTTATAAATAAGAACACAAATAAAAAGGAGGAAAAAAATGAAAAAAAGAGTATTAGTTATTTTAGCACTATTTACATTAGTATTTTCTAGTGTAGTATCTGCAAAAACAGTAAAGTTATGGTATGGATGGACAGGACAAGAAAAAGAAGCAATGTTAGGAATACTTGCAAAATATGAACAAGTATCAGGAAACAAAGTAGATGCATTAATGGTACCATTTGATGCATTGCAAGGAAAATTTCAAACAATGGCTCCACAAGGTCAAGGACCAGATGTAATAGTTGGACCTGCTGATTGGATAGGAACATTTAAAATTCAAAATTTATTAGCACCTATTGATGGATTTGCATCAGAAAGTACTTTAAAAGGATTTATACCAACAGTATTAGGGGCATGTAAATATGAAAATAAATTATATGGATTACCAGAATCATATAAAGTAGTAGCTTTAATTTATAATAAAGATTTAATACCAAATCCTCCAAAAACAACAGAGGAAATGATAAAAATAGGAAAAGAATTAACTAACGAAGATGAATCACAATATGGACTAGTTTATGATAAAGGAAATTACTATTATCATATGGGATGGATTGGTGGATTTGGAGGAAAAATATTGGATAAAAATAATAATCCAACATTTGATTCTAAAGCTCAAATAGAAGCAGCTAAATTTGTAGCTTCTTTATCAGAAGATCCTCAGAAGATAATGCCAGAAGAAGTAGATTATAATGTAATGATGACACTATTTAATGATGGGCTTGCAGGAATGATAATAAATGGACCTTGGGCAATAGGAGATTTAGTAGAATCAGGAGTAAATTTTGGAGTAACAAGAATACCAATGGTTAATCAAACAGGGCTTTGGCCAGCACCAGCATTGGGACCAGAAGTAATGATGATGTCAGCTTATTCTAAAGACAAAAAAAATGGATATGATTTAATAAAATTTTTAACATCAGCAGATTCACAAGCTGAAATGTCTAAAGTTGGACATTTACCGTCAAGATCAGAAGTTTATGAGTATAGAACTGTAAAAAATAGCAGTGTATATCAATACATAAAAGGATTTAAATCTCAAGCAGAAGTAGGAACTCCAATGCCGACAGCACCAGAAATGAATGCTGCAGTTTGGGCAAATGGAGCTACAATGTTATCACAAGTATTATCAGGAGATGCAACAGCAGAAGAAGCAGCAAAAGATGTACAAGAAAAAGCTATGGAATCAGTTAAAGAATTAAGACAAAAATAATTTGTTTACTTTTAAATATTCTTTAGAGTAAAGGTAGCTTTATGCTGCCTTTACCTATTATTTATATAAAATAAGGGGAAAGTATATTTTGTATAAATAATAGTGTGATTATAATTCAGAGGGAAAAATACTAAACAATTGGAGGGGATTAATATGAAAAAAAGAACAAATAAAAAAGGGACATTAAGTTTAAAAGCTAAACTGATTTTAATTAATAGTGTAATAGTGTTTGCAATATTAGTAGCATCAACAATAACAGCAATAAATATAAGTGGATCTAAATTAGGAGAGGTATCTGATAATATAAAAGATAATTTGGGAAAAGCTTTAAATGAAAAATTGAAAAAAGCAGGAGAGATATCTATAAATATATTAAAAGATAAAGAAAATGTCATTTTAAGAGAAGCAAATATAATGGGGAGCAACTCTGATTTAATAACTTTAGTAGAATATAATATGAAGAGAAAAACAAGTAAATTATCAAAAAATAGTTTTATTCCTGATGAAAAAAATAAAAAGAAATTTTTTGTAGAATATAAAAAAACAAAATCAATTTTAAACTATATTAGAATAGTTGGAGATTTACAAAAAAGTATGTATGGAGATGGAGCAGAAAAACAGATAGAAATTGTAGATGCAACAGGAAAAGTAAAAGCGAAAACTAAAGGAATAAAAAGAGCATTTAGAGAAAAATCTAATTCAGATAAAATAAAACAAATTTTGGGAACGGCTGGAGGGCTAACGCTTACAGATGTAATACCTTCATCTAATGGACTGATAATAAAAGCTTATGGAAAAATTGATAAAGATTCAACAGATAATCAACAAAAAGGTATATTAATTGTGACATTGCCCTTAAATGTTGCATTTGCAAATCAATTAAAAAATATGACAGATACTGAAATTGGACTTTATAATGGAACTAAATTTTTTACAGGAACATTATTTGGGGATAATGGAAAGCCTTTAGATTTAGGTGATGGCTCTAAAATATTAAAAAAATTAGAAACTGGTGAAAAAATAGTAATAGAAAACAAAGAGCTTGATTTTGGAAATGTACAAGGAAAAAACGTAAAAAAGAGTTATAGATTTGCATATATACCAATAACAAATTATTTAGGTAAAATAGTAGGAATGATGGCTGTTGGAGTAAAGACAGAGAACTTGAATAAAGCTATTTCAGTTTCTGAAAAAAATAAAAAAGAGGTAAAAAGTGAAATTGTAAAATCTTTAGTAATAGTTGCAATTTTTGGAATATTAATAGGTATGATATTTATATATATATATTCTGGAACAATAACAAAAGAGATTAAAAAAATATTAGATGCAGTAAATAAAGTATCAGAGGGAAATTTAACATTGGAAGTAAAAACAAAACGTAAAGATGAAATAGGAGATTTAGCTGATGGAATAAATAATATGACGAAAAATTTAAAATTAATGGTTTATCAAATAACAGATATGTCAGAAAGAATAGCTTCTTCTACTGAGCAAATATCAGCTACTTCAGAAGCAAACAGAAGTTCTATGGAGGGGATAGTAAATATATCTGGTGAAATAAAAGATAAATCAAATGAAGAGATGTTGAGAATACAAGAAGCTGTGGAATTTATTAGTCAAATTAACGCAGGAATAAAAGATATATCTAAATATTCAGAAAAAGTTACAGAAAAATCTAATGATTCATCAGAATTAGCTATAGAGGGAGGAAAGGCAGTAAAAGATGCAGTTGATTCTATAAATGAAATAAAAAGCACAGTTGAGGAAACGTCTGAAATAGTAAAAAGTTTGAGAACAAAAACGGAAGTTGTAGATAAAGTGGTAACTGTAATAACAGGAATAGCAGATCAAACTAATCTTTTAGCGTTAAATGCAGCAATAGAAGCAGCGAGAGCAGGAGAAGTAGGAAAAGGGTTTGCAGTAGTTGCCAATGAAGTAAAAAAATTAGCTAGTCAATCAGCAGAAGCAGCAGAAGAAATTAGAACTATAATATTAGGGATACAAAGTGAAGCAAATAATGTAAGTAAAAGTATGAAAAAGGGATTAGAAGAGGTAGAAAAAGGTGTTAATATTAGTAATAAAGCAGGAGAAGCATTAAAAAGTATAATAGATTCAGTATATGATACAACAGAAATGGTAACTGAAATAACAGCATCAACGCAGGAACAGTCAGCTAGCTCAGAAGAAGCATTAAAAACTATGGAGGATATAGCGGCAGCTTCAGAACAAACAAATGCAATTTCTGAGAGTATTGCAAAAGAAGCAGAGGAGAGATTAAAAGGTGTAGAAGAAATAGTAGAAGGAGTTAACAGTATTTTAGATGGAGCAGAAACACTTAATAATTTAACCGATACATTTGATATAGGAAAAGATTTTGATATGAGTGAAAATGTAAAAAAAGAGTTAAAGGAATTAGACGATTAGAGAATAGAAAAATAAATAAAAATAGAGCTTGCAAATGGTTGATTTGTGAGCTCTATTTTTATTTACTAGGAAAGTAACTTATTCAGAAAATAAGCTACGCCGTTTTTTTGAAATATGCAATTTTTCAAAGCGAAATTTTTCAGAAACCAAAAATTTTGAAAAACATTTATACTTTACATTATGAAGCGTAGCTTATTTTTTTATTATTGTAAAAGAACAATAATCCTTATATAGAACTTGTGTCCTTAAAGAGGATGAGCGTAAGTTGAAGTTATATTATGACAAAATAAACTGACGGATCTCAACTAATATGTTTTGTGTAAAATCAAAAGTAGGACGTACAAACAGAGAACAAACACATAGATATCGTTCTGATATAGCACTTGGTGTAGATTAAAACGAAAAATAATGCAAAAAACGGTTAAAAATTCACAAAAAATGTATAAAAATATTGACATAATAAAAAAAGTGTGCTAAAATTATAAAAAAGAATTGTAAATGAAATAAAGTGAGGAAAAAAGGAGGTACTAAAAAAGTTAGAAGTGGAGAATGAAAGAAAAAAAGTAATATGTTATAATACACAAATAATAAGGGAGGTAAAAAAATGAAAAAAATTAAGTTGGCATTAGCTTTTTTTACTATTTTAAGTAGTTTAGCTTTTGCAAGTTTTAACGATGTACCAGATAATCATTGGGCATCAAACGCAGTAAGGAATCTTTATAATAAAGGTCTTTTAGCACCGAGTCTTGACAATGCAACGAAGTTTAAGGGTGAGGGGGTTTTTTCTAGGTATGAAATAGCATCTATGCTTTATTCTAATTTGAGTTATGTAAATGAAAAACTTGAGAAAAAAGCTTCAGCACAAGATTTAGAAGCAATAAAGGTGCTGGTAACTAATTTTGCTCCAGAATTGGTGAAATTGGGGGCGAAAAGTGAAGAGTTAGATAAGAAAATAGCAAAAATGGAAAAAGAGATAGGCGATAAACTAGGAAAGAAGATAGATAAATTAAAAGATGATGTAAATAAAGTGAAAATATCTGGAGATTTTTCTGCAGAACAAATAGTAGGGATGAAAGATAATAATCCAGGAATGAGAGATTTAGACTATACAGGAAATTTAACTCTTTCTGGTAAAGTAAATAAAAATGTATCTGCTAAAGTTAAATTAGGTATTGATCAAGGGAAAGATGCTTCTGTAGATGCAATAGAATTAAAAGCGAAATCTAAGAAATTGACAGTAGCTGTTTTTAAAGATAGCGATAAAGAAGTTGCAAGTTTTGAAGATACATTTAACCTGTTTGCGGGAGATGTAGTTGATCCGGACAATGGAGTAATAGCTAATGGAAATTTAAGTTTATTAGGGAACTCTAATAAATATGTAGCTATGATGTATAAAACTGGTTCTGGAGATTTTTATGGGATGCAAGTAAAACAAAACTTTGATGTGTTGAAAAAAATGGGGATAAATGCTTTTGTAAGAGGTAGTTATGCAGAAAAAGTTATTAATTATAAATGGGATGATGCGAAAGATTCTGATAATGCAAGAGGGTTATATGCTGTAGATGGAGAATTGGTAATGAAACCACTTCCTATTTGGAGTTTAACTGTTTCTGGAGAATATGGAACAAGAAGAAGTCCAGGGATAGAAAACGTAGAAAGTGATGCAATTAACGCATATGTACCTAGTAGAGATGCTATATATTTATATACAAAGAATTTATTTAAATTAGGATGGCTTGGAAAGATAGATGTAAGAGCAGGGCTGTATAATTCTGGTGAATATTTTGATGTGGCTGGAATGGGAAAAAATACAAAAACTGTTTTTGCGGAAACAGATATTGTGAAATTAGAAGCAGATAAAAAAGCATATTTGGCATATGCGAGTTATGATCTTTTCAGTAAAGGTTGGTTAACAACAAATGTAATGTATTCTAGTTATGGAGCTAATATAAAAGATAGTTTTCCTAAAGAAAAAATAAATTCATTAACAACATTGAATTTGTGGCCTGGAAAAATAAAATTAGAATTAGAAGGAACTCTTGAAAAAGATGAAAAACTTCCAGCAGATGCAAAAGCTGGAAAGCTTGAAGCTGCAAAAGGAAAAATAACAATAGAACAAAGAAATAAATTTACATTAATACCTAAATGGACAGAAAATGTAAATTTCCATTATGAAATGGATAGAGATAAAGATGAAAAAGTAAAAGATGATGCTAGAATAGCGGAAGTTTACGTAGATCACGGAATGGACATTACTAAAAATAGTTATTTTAAAGTAGCTGGAAAAATCAATATAAAAGGTTTAGGATTAGGAAAAGAAGAAGATGCAGAAAAGAAAACATATGATGAAGATGGTAAATGGGTAATAGACCATTCATATGATAAAAAGGTAACTGTTGAAACTGGTTCTGATTATGAAATTAGGAATGTTAAATTGGCAGGATTTAATAATAAATTTATTGTTGGTGGAAGATTCTCCATAGAGGATAAACAAGGTAAAAGAGTAAATGCCAAAGATAAAGATGGTAATGATATAAAAGTAAAAAATGGAGATAAAGATGTAAACGTTACAACAACAAAAAACACAGAAAAATTAGATGATAATTACAAATATAGAGCGTTTGTATATCATAAATTGGAAAAAGGAAACTTTACTTTATATTGTGGAGCAAAATATGAAAAAGAGTTAACTTATCAAGCTGATAGCAAAAATTTTAAAGATACAGATGATAGTGATGATGTAAAATATGCAGTTGGAATGGAATATAATTTTGGGAACGATACAACAGCAACATTAAAATATGGAGATCCTACAGTAACAGAAGATAGTGGAGATTTTATAAGCGACAAAACATCTTTTGCAGATGGAGAACAAGATCAACTTGCGTTTAATATTTCAGCGAAATTTTAATAAAAAAAGGAGGAGATAGTACAATGAAATTAAAATATAGTTTACTTGCTGTATTAACAACTTTCTTATTGTTATTCAGTGGATGTATATATGAAAATAATAATATGAAAAAACCAGATACAGCGTCATTGAAATTAACAGTTCAAGTTAAAAAAAGTGCAGGAGAAAATGCTGTAACAGCTTTAACAAAAGAGGATTATGTAAAATTTTGGTATTTTGTCCCAAGTACATCAGGGTCAAAATCTATCATAGCTACAAAATTAGCGGATGATTCTACTGATTTAGACGATATAAAAAATGACTTTAATGAAGGGAATACAGGTGAGAAAATAACAAATAAAATAGATGCAGACTTAGCAGATGATGCTATGGATGATTATGTAATATCAGAGGTGCCATTAAATGCTAAATGGTTGGCAGTTGGGATACCTGGAAAAGGGTATGATGTTCAACTAATAGATTTAAGTAAAAAAGGAACTATGAAAAAAGATACAGAATTAGATCTTGGAACAATAATATTACAACCAAGACCAGATAAAACATTTACAGTAAAAGCTGTACCAGAAATGTTTGGAAAAGCAGAATTATCTAAACCTATATATATATCTGGACCATTTAATGGATGGCATGGAAATGAAAATTCTTCTCCAGTTATGGTAAAAGGTGCAGATGGAATTTATACATATACATTTACAGGGATAGCGCCAGGAGAATTTGAATATAAATTTAATCCATCTGAATTTTCGTCACCTTGGTCAGCAGATCCAACAGGAGATAAACTTGTTGATGATGGAAATGGAGGATCAAATCCAAAAGCTATAGTTAATGGTAAAGCTAAATCTAAATATATGCCAGTAATAGCTTTGGATACAAAAAGTTTTAGCAAAAATACAACAGCGGATGCAATTGAAGTTACTGTAGATATATCTAAATATATAAAAGATCCAGTTTCTGATAAAACTATAAAATCTGTTAAAATAAATTATGCTGGAAAAATGGTTTCTGGGAAGATAATAAAAGGAACAGAATTCTCAACTTTATCTAATAAGGCGATGACTTTAGAAGATGGAAAATATAAAGTTAAAAATATAAAAATACCAGAGGTTGGAGAATATTTGTTTACAATAACGGCAGTAGATGAATACGGAATTACAGCAATGTCTTCTGTATATATAACTGTAATGGATAGCGCGCCAGTAGTAAAATCAGTAACAGTAAAACATAAAAATTTAGAAACAGTATTAAAACAAAAAGATGATTGGAGTTACGAAACAACAGTAACTACACCAGGGGCATATGAACTTGGATTTATGGTAGATGGGAATTGGCAAAATGCTACTGCAAGTGATGCGGTACAAGTAGAGACTAAAAAAGATTGGAGTTATACAACTACAATATCTGCACCAGGTACGTATGAACTTGGATTTATGGTAGATGGGAATTGGCAAAATGCTGTTGCTACAAATAGTGTTTCTGGAACAGGAGTTACTTTTGAACCAGCAAGTGGTGGAAATGCTAAATTTACAACAACAACAACAGATACAGCAATAACTATTAATTATGCAGGACCGGCAAAAGTAGTGACAGTTAAGGGAGGCTTTAATGGTTGGGCAGAAGTTGCATTGTCAAGTTCAACTTTTGTTGATTTTACATACGAAAAATCAACAAGTGGAAATGCTAAATTTACAACAACAGTAACAAATACAGCAATAAAAATAGTGTTTAATAATTCTGATTATAATTTGATTCCGTATGGAGTTAAAGTAAAAGGTAGCTTTAATTCTTGGGCAGAAGTGGCGTTGACAGGTGGGAAGACAGTATCTGTTGCACCTGGATCAAATAAAAGAATGGTTGTATTACTTGCAGCAAAAGTTGAAGATAACGATGGAATGAAAGATATAGAATCTGTAAAAGCTGATTTAACTCAATTTGATAAAGGTATGTTAACTTTATTAAATGATGGACAAGCAACAGTGTCTGGTGATGAAAGTTCAACAGATAAAGTATATACAAACTCTATAGAAATGAATTTATTAATAGGGACATATATGATACCTGTTATAGTTAAAGATAAATCAGGGCAAGAAACAACTTATAATGCAGAATTAAAAGTAGAAGAAGATAATGATTATAGTGATGATGAAAATAGTTCAACTATAATAAAAGATATGGGAAGTTTATCAAATTCAGTAAAAATAGTATTTGATGCTACTAAAATGTCAGAGATGAGTGGAGTAGACTTATCTAAAATAAATAAAGTGATAATAAAAGGGTCTATAATAGATGGTAGTTGGGCTAAACACATAGAATTGACAAAGGATGACACAGGAGATACATGGTCTGGATTTATTCCAATAGATAGTAAAACAGGAGAATTTGGATTTGCATATTGGACATCAGATGGAACAGCAAATGATAAATGGGCAGGAAAAAATCCTGATACTGGTAATAATTATACTTACTCAGAAGGGGTAGCAAAAGGATTGATTGTAGAAGGTAAAAAAACAGTAAAAGTAGTGTTTGATGCTACAAAATTATCTGAAATGGATGGAGTAGATTTAACAAAAATAGATAAGATGATAATAAAGGGCTCTATAATAGATAGTGGTTGGGCTAGACAAATAAGATTAACTAAATCAAATGATGATAATACTTGGTATTGTTATACAGAAATAGCTAGCAAAACAGGAGAATTTGGATTTACATATTGGACATCAGATGGAACAGCAAATGATAAATGGGCAGGAAAAAATCCTGATACTGGTAATAATTATACTTACTCAGAAGGAATGGAAAAAGGATTAATTGTAGAGTTTTAATTAATTAAGAAAGGGCTTGTTAAGCCCTTTCTTTTTAAATTGGTTAGTAAAGTATAAATTTATTTAGAAAATAAGCCACGCTATTTTGCTTAAGTATGTGATTTTTCAAGGCGAAATTTTTCAGAAGCCAAAAATTTTGAAAAACATTTATACTCTATGAGTTGAAGCGTAGCTTATTTCTTTATTTGTTAGTAAAGTATAAATTTGTTCAGAAAATAAGCTACGCTATTTTTTAAAATATGCAATTTTTCAAATCAAAATTTTTCAGAAGCCAAAAATTTAGAAAAATATTTATACTTTACGAGATGAAGCGTAGCTTATTTCTTTATTAGTTAAAAAATAGGAGGTAATTGTGAAAAAAAATATATTATTGTTATTTATAGTGGTGTTTTCTTTGTTTGGGTGCATAGAAAAATCAAATAACGTTGAGAAAGAAACAAAAACAGATACAACAAATTTAACAGGAAATACAATAAGGGTTCATTATAGTGGGGACAATAGTTGGGGCTTACATTTGTGGGGTGCTTCTATAAAAACGGAAAAAGATGGTGTGTTCTATATAGGGAATACAAAACATGATTGGACAACTCCACTGAATTTTGATAAAAGTGATTCATTTGGAGTGTATGTGGATTTCAAAATTTTAGATAGTTCGCAAGATTTGAATTTTATTATACATAAAGGAGATGTTAAAGATTCTGCTGATCGGGATGATAAAAATCCTAGAAAGCTAGATGTTTCAAATGGCAATAGAGAATTTTGGGTGATAAAAAATGAATCAACAATTTATACTAAATTGCCTACTATAACTCAAAAAATAGAGAGAGCAGAAATAGTAAATGATAAAACTTTAAAATGTTATATTACTTTAAATGAAGATATTAAATTATCAGAAATAAAAGCATATAAAAGAGATGGGAAAGAGGAGATTATAACTAATGTTTTAAGAGATGGAAAAATATTAACTTTAACTTTAAATAATGCTTCAAAAATAGTTAAGCTAGAGTATAAGGAAAATTATTTTTATACAACAATATCGTCAGAAGCATTAAGAGGAGATATATTTTATTATAGCGGAGATGACTTGGGAGCTAAATTAAATTCTGATGGAACGGTTGATTTGAAAGTGTGGTCTCCTTTGGCAATGGAGATAAGTGTAAATATATATGATAAAACAGACCAAAATAAAAAAGTGGCTGGGGCTATAAAATTAAATTTAGGAGATGCTGGAGTTTGGAGTGTTAAGTTAAATAAGGCAAATACCACTCTAGATAATATGGATGGATATTTTTATCAATATGAGGTTAAAGCATATTATCCTCAAGAAAAGGCAGTGAAAACAAAACAAGCTCTTGATCCTTATGCAAAATCGATGGCTTCTTTTGACAGCAATAGCAATGATAAGATAGGGAAAGGTGCATTTGTAGATATAAATTCTATAAACGCAGGAGAAAAATCTTCTAGTATAGGGAATACAAACTTAGAAAATTCAGTTGAAGAGATAGCATATGAAACCCATGTAAGAGATTTTACAATATCTGCAGAAGATGTGCCTGAAAATGAAAGAGGGACTTTTAAAGGTTTTTCTGATTTTACAAAAGGATTAACACATTTGAAAAATTTGGGGATAACAGATGTACAATTTCTTCCAGTGCAAAATTATTATACGGTTAATGAGAAAGAAAAAAGTTATATGCCTGTTGGAAATGGCGATAAAACGAATTATAATTGGGGCTATGATCCGCATAACTATTTTACCGTGGAAGGATGGCTTTCATCTGATTCAGAAGACCCATATAATAGAATAAAAGAATATAGAGAACTGGTTGGGAAATTGCATGAAAATGGAATTGGAGTAATAATGGATGTAGTTTATAATCACACTTATGGTTGGGATGTATTTGAAAATATTGCACCTGGTTGTTATTATAGGACTATTGAAGGAACAATATCGACAAAATCTGGAGCAGGTCCAACTGTAGAGAGTAGAAATAAAATGGTTAGAAAATTAATTATAGATTCTTTAAAACATTTTGTTAACGAATATGGTGTTGATGGATTTAGATTTGATTTAATGGGATTTATTGATACAGATACGATGAAAGAGATAAGAAAAGAGGTTGGAGACAAGATTATTTTACAAGGAGAGGCTTGGAATTTTACAGATTTGGATAAAGGAGAGTCTCCTATAAAAGGAGAAACGGCTTCATATCCGCACAATATAGATTTGGCTGTATTTAATGATACAAGTAGAGATAGTTATTCTGGAAGTACATCTGCGGAAGGTGATAATGGATTTGTTCAAGGGAATATTAAACTTACAGGAAAAGTAAAGGCTGGAATAATTGGAGGAATAACAGGATTTGATAATGGAGGAACTCCTCTAAATATAACAGAAAATGGATATGATTTGTTTGCGGATTCACCTAAAGAAACTTTAAATTATCAATCTATACATGATGGATTTACTTTGTGGGATAAAATAAATCTTAATATAAAAGGAACGAAAGAAATAAGAGCTAAATATGTAAAACAAGCAATGGCTATGTTGTTTACATCTGAGGGGAAAATAATAATTCAAGGTGGAGATGAGATAGGTAGAACGAAACCGCTTGCACTTGATGATGCAAATGGTTCGAATAGGGCTCATACTAATTCAAATTATGATTCTGATGGCGAGCCAGATTCTAGTGGCGGAAAGCTACATGAAAATAGTTATAAATCACCAGATTATACAAATATGTTTAGATGGGATAGAATGGATAAGGAACCATATGCTTCTTTGGATGAATATGTGCAAGGTCTTGTAAAAATGAGGAAATCAATACCTGCATTTAGATATGAAAATTCTGAAAGTATAAAAAATGGATTAAAATTTATAGGAGAAGAAGGGTTTAATAGTGGAGAAACTACAGGGCCTTTTAGTAATTTTTCGGAACTACAAGATTTAACTTTGAAATTTATAAATGGAGTACCAGACAGTGTATATTATGTAGTTGGAGAAGTTTTTTCTACTGCTGGAGATGGTGGAGTTAATGGGAATCCAGCAACAAATGCATTTAAAATAGTTTTTGATAGTGAAGGAAAAGGAGAAATAACATTTACAAAAGGACAAATATCAGAATTTAATTTAAGCGGATGGAGTGATCCTAATAATTTACAGGTTAAGCTTGTAAAGACTCCTGGAAAGTGGGATTTTGTACCGGGAGGATATTCTGGTAGTGGAAATAACAGTATAAAAATAGGAACGATATCGAATAGCCGAGAGGTTCAAATAGACTTAGGGGTAGAGGATGATATTCCTGGACAAGTTCCGTTTGAAAATAATAATTATATTGCGTATGAACTTGACAATAGTCTAGAAAGTGGAGGAGATACAAATTATACAAAAATAATTGTAGTGCATAATGTTGGTAGCGTAACGGAAAAAATATCTGTTCCTGAAATAGTAAATAATAGTAATTGGAAAGTTATAGTTGATGAAGATGATGCGGGGATATTACCTTTAGATTATAATGAAAACGGAGGAAGAGGAAAAACTAATGTTAAAATTTTAAATGGAGAAATAGATGTACCGGCAAATTCAACATCTGTAATAGCAAAATAAAGAGTAATCTAGAAAAGAAGGTTGGTGTGGATTACACCAATCTTTTTTCTAAAATAAAGAATAAAAGTTCAAAAGTTTTGAGAAAACTTGATAAATTTTGGAGGTGAACGTAAAGTGCAAGATTGTTCTGAGGAATATTTTTGGATATTTAAAGAAATTAAATTGTCAAAACTTAAATTAGTTATATACGTAGAAGAGGTTGAAATTGAATTAACAAAATTAGAGTATCTTTTAATGGAGTTTTTTATAAAAAATCCTGGAAGAGTTTTCTATAGAGGTCAGATTATAGAAAGGGTTTGGGGTGATAATTATATAGGTGAAGACAGAGTGGTTGATTCTTGTTTAAAACGATTGAAGAAAAAAGAAGAAAAATTGAAAGAGCATTTTAAAAGCGTTAGAGGAATAGGTTATATTTTTGAGTGATGTATAGCAGAACATAAAAATGTAAAATAAAACAAAAATGACATCATTTTGACAATAATATATGGTATTATAAATTAAGGATGATAAATTAAGGAGAAAAAATGAAGATAGCTATTATAGATAGTGGGGAACCAGAAAAAAGCAAATTAAATATAATAAAATCAATAAACGTGACTGAAAGTGTTCAAAAGGATGAAAATGGACATAGTACAGCAATTTATAAAATATTAGAAAGATACTTAAATGAAGAAGATGAGATTATTAATATAAAAATCTTAAATAAAGATTTAAAAGGAAGTAGTTTTGAATTGTTAAAGGCTTTAAATTTATTGAAAAATGAAAAAGTAGACATTATAGGGCTAAGCTTAGGAACGACTACTTATAAACATGTATATGGGATGCATAAAGCTATAAATTATTTAATAAAACAAAATATTGTAGTCGTTGCAGCCAAAAATAATTCGGGAAAAATATCTTTTCCAGCAGAATTTGACAAAGTTATAGGAGTCGGGAATTCTATGGTAGATGTAAATGAAAAAAAATGTTTTATAGATTATTTTAATACAAATATATATTTAAATATAAATGAAGAATTAGATATAGAAAATAAAAAAATAGAGTTAATAGGGAATAGTTATTTGGTGCCTCATATAGTAGGGTTGACATCTAAAATATTAAAAGAAAACAGTATAAAAGATTTAGAAGAACTATTGTATATTTTAGAAACGGAAAAAATAGAGGAATTATCTATAGAAAATGAAATTTTATAAAAAAATAAAGGAGGAAAAGATGAAATTATCGTTATATCCATTAAATAACATTGCCAAACAGATAATTAATACTAAAGAATATTTAGATTATGAACTGAAATATTTAATTTTAGATGAAAATGAAGAATTTGTAGGAGAAGTAGAAACAGGTAAAGAGATAAAGAATGTAATAATGAAAAGCGATATAATTTTATTTACAGATGTAGATAATAAAGAAAGAGAAGATAATATAATTAAAATAATGTTAGAAGCAAATAAGCAAAATAAAGATATAATTTTATTAGAACTTCCAACTAGCGAAAAAATAAAAACTTTAATAAAGGATAATAATATAGATGTTTTAACTTGTTTTGAAGGTAAAAAAGATATAGTAAAGTATATTGGAGAATATTTGAATTTTGAAGAAAATTTTCGAAAAAGAGGATATGTAGGAAAAGGAGAAAAAATTAAAAAAATAGGTTTTTTTGAAATATCAGAAAAGCAAGAAAGTTTAAAAATTTTACTAGAATTAAATGAAAAATTAAAAGAACATTATAATATAGGTAA
The DNA here is from genome assembly GCF_030295325.1 of Haliovirga abyssi. Taxonomy (GTDB): domain Bacteria; phylum Fusobacteriota; class Fusobacteriia; order Fusobacteriales; family Haliovirgaceae; genus Haliovirga; species Haliovirga abyssi. The sequence goes on from NZ_AP027059.1 coordinate 28,554, forward strand.
TATAGTTAATGAAAAAATAGGCTTTTTATATGATTTTAAACAATTAAAAAATATATATGAAAATTATAATCTTAATTGGCAGTATGTAGAAGCAATGTTTAGAGAATTTGAGAAAGAAAAAAAAGAGTTAATATTTATAGAAGAAAAATTAAGTTTTCCTATTTATGACAATGATATTCATGATTTTATGAAAAAAAATTCTAAATTATTAGGGTATAGATTAGATGAAGCTGTATTAATAATAGATGAATTAAATGAGAAATTTATAAATAAATTATCAAATATGTTTAGGATATATTATGGTTTAGAAGAAATTTTAGCGTGTATAATAGAAAAAAGTTTTTATTATGAAAATAAAAAGAGCATAGACAATATTACTGCAAAATATAATATAAAAAATGTAATTTTTAAAGATGAATTAGAAAAATTTGAAAAAATATTGTTATTAGAAAAATTAGAAGAAAGATTGGAAAATAAATATAAAAAAATGAGTGATAGATATTATGAATTTAAAAATGCTTAAAAAATAATATTCTAAATAGATAGGGGGTAAAAATGAAGCAAGCTGTACTATATCCATTTGATAAAATAACAATGGGGATTATAAGATTTCGAGAGCTATTGGATTTTAAAATTAATTGTGTTGTAGATTTTACAAAGTATGATGAGTGTGATGCTGTAAAATTAGCAATAGGGGAAAAATCAGATATAAAAATAACTAAAGACATAAAAAAAGGATTAAAAGATTCCGAAATATTAATATTAAATGATGCAGGAGCTCCTGTTCAGGTTCCAGCAGCTATTAAATTTTATGAAGAAAATAGATTGCAGGAAAAATGGAAAGATTTAGTAAAAACAGCACATGAAAAAGGGATGAAAATCTTATCAACTCATACTATTTTAGATGTAGGGTTAAAAAAATGGTTAGAAGAAGAGGAAATAAATGTTGAAATTGGAAAACAAATAACAAATGAAGAAGCAAAAAATAGAGTAGAGAAAAATGAAAATTATACATTTAAGAATAAATTAAAAAAAATAGGGATTTATGGTACAAATAGTTGTGTTGGTAAATTTACAACTCAAATGGAATTATTAAGAAGTTTAAGTAAAAAAAGTAAAACAAAAGCAATTATAACAGAGCCTACGGCATTTTTATTTAATCAACCACAATTTGTAAATATACAATCGGATGAACTTTTGGCAGGAGAATATATGGGGGCAATGTTAAAAGAAATGGAACAAGATGATGTAGAATATGTTATAAATTCTGGGCAATCGGGGCTTAGTTTCATACTAAATAGATCAGCTGGTTGGATTAATTATAATATTATGAGATTGACTAGCTTTAATCCAGATAAGGTTATTATTGTTTGTGGATTAGATGATGATAAAGATGTAAGAGATGTTATTGATTTTTTAGAGATTACATTAGGAATTTCCAAACCAATAGCAATTATGATAGCAGATAAAAAAGAAAATAAGGGAGTCTTTGAAAGAATAGAGAAAGAAAAATTGGAACAAAGGAAAAAGGAACTAAGAGAAAAATTTGGAGTTAAAAATGTAGAAATAATAAAAGATATAGAAAAAATAATTCCGGAAATATTAAATTAATAGGAGGTAAAATTGAAAGATATAATATTATATCCAAATAATGATAAAAGTAAATTTTTATTAAAACATAAAGAAATTTTCAATTATAAAATAGCAGGTATGTTTTCTTCAAAACAAGAGTTAGAAGAAAATTTGAATAAAGGAGATAGTATATTTATAACTGGTGAAGATAAAAATTTTAATGAGTTTAAAGAGATTATAAAATTAGGAAATGAAGCAAATAAAAATATTATATTTAATTATAATATTTTTGACAAACAAACAAAAGAATATATATTAGATAATAAATATGAAGTTTTTGCAAATTATGAAACAGAATCAGAAATAATGAAAATGTTATCCAAACAAACAAAAAAACCTTTAAAAAAAACAATAAAAAAAACAATGTTATTGTGTATAGATGATGTTGAAGACAAATTAGATGTAGAGCTAAGATATTTAAAAAAAATAGGTTTTAAATCAGAAGAGTATGAAGTTGTTACAGATGATAAAAGGGGAAGATTGTTTGGATTTAAAGAAATTTATAGCGGTTTGAGCGAATATACTGTTTATGATTATACCAAAAATATTATAGAAGAAGCAGAAAAAAGTAAATCTAAAAACTTATTTCTTGCATATACAAATGATTTTTTAGATTTTGAAGATTATTATAAAATGTTGAAAAATATGTCGCTTTTATACTCTTTTATGCCAGAAGAATTAATAATAGCAACTAAAACAAAAAATGAAAAAATAGATATGTTAGTTAAGTTTATAAATATATATACTAATTTAAACTCAGTGAAAATATTTTTTTATGATAAAGGAGAAGAAAAAATAGAGATATTAAATTAAAAAAATGTAAATAAATTAGGAAGGGGACAAAAATGGAAAAAGTATCTATATATCCAAATAATAAAGTAACGCAAGGCTTAATAAGATTTAGAGAATTACTTAATATAGAAATAAAAAGTGTTATAGATTTTGTTTTTGATGTAGGAAAAGATGCTCAAGAGATATTGGATGGAGAAAAATCGGGAATAATGATAATGAATGAAGTAGATGAAGCGTTAGAAGGAGTAGATACATTATTATTAAATGAAGAGGGAACTCCTTTAGCTCATTTTCAGGATTTTTATTTTGAAAATGAATTGGACAAAAAGTGGAGGTTAGTAGTAGAAACTGCTTTTAATAAAGGGAAAAAAATAATAAGTAGTCATAATATATATAGTAAAAAAACATTAGATTGGTTAAGTGAAAAAAAAATAAAAATTGATTTTCCAGAGCCTATAGAAAAAGAAAATATAGAAAAAAAATATTTTGAAAATTTGAAAAATGATTATAAAACTAAAAATATGACAAGAATTGGAATTTATGGAACTAGAAGTTGTATTGGAAAATTTACAACTCAGCAAATGTTATTTAAGGAATTGAGAAAAAAAAGAAAAGTTAAAACTATCATAACAGAGCCTACAGCTTTTTTATTTAAAGATACATATCCTTTATATAGCACAATACCATTGAGTCAATATGAAAATACAGCATATTTAAGAAAATTAGTAGAAGAAGAAGACAAAAATGAGACAGAATATTTTATATTTTCGGATCAAGGAAGTGTGGTATTAGATTTTGGATTAGGGTGGTATATGACAAAGTTATCATATTTAAAAGGGTTTCATCCAGATAAAGTTATTATAATAGCAGATTATAGAGATGATGAGGTATTGGAAAAAATGATAACTTTTTTCAAAGTTTTTTCCAATATAGATAAACCAATGGCAGTTTTGATTCCAGATAGAGTAGAAAAAGAATATGGAATTTATGAAAAGAAAACTGAAGAAGAGATGAAACAAAGAAAAAAAGAGATAAAAGAAAAATTCAATATTTCAACGGTAGAGATTATTAGAGACATAGATAAAGTTGCTCAGACTATTTTAAATTAAATTTTGGTCCAGATAGATAAAAATAAAATATGGAGGTAATTATTAATGAAATTGAAAAAAGTAACAGAAGAAATGTTTTTAGAAGAAGAATTTGATTTAGAAGGATATAATTATGGAGTAGATGGGGACGATGGAATAGACGGAGATGGAGAAACAGATTCAGGATCAACTTCAACAGGAATAGATGGAGATGGAGAAACAGATTCAGGAATAATTTCAATAGGAATAGATGGAGACGATGGAATTGATGGAGATCAATAATAGAGTTTTATAGAGAAAATGGTTTTAATAAGAAAGTAATTTTTTAAAAGTTCAATCTATCTGGACCTTAAATTAAATAAATTGTTTAAAAAGAAGTCGAATTTTTTGACTTCTTTTTGAACTGTTTTAGAATAAAAAATCTGTTAGTTTATAAAAAAATTAAGAAAAGAATGATGAGGTGCGGTCTGATATGAATTATATAACGACAGTGAAAGAAATATTTAAATTTATGAGGTATTTAAAGCCATTTTATAAATTTCAATTTTCAATAATGTTTGTTTTGCTAATTTCGACAATATTGGGGTTGATAAATCCATTAGTATATAAAATGGTGGTAGATGATTTTTTTATAGGTAAAAATATAGAAATACTTTATTTTGCTATTGCAATACAGATAATAGTATTTATATTTACTAAAATACTGTCAATTTCAAAAGAATATTTATCGGCATATATGGGAAATTTTATATCAATGACAATGAGAAAAAATGCATTTGATAAAATAATGAAAGCAGAAGCAAGTGAAATGAATAAAATAAATATAGGAGAGATTTTTGTTACTTTTGATAATGATATTTTAGCGATAGAAAATGCAATAACAGGAACAATTATTAATTTAATCCTTACATTATTTAATTTCATAACCAATACACTTGTTATGTTTTTATTGAGTTGGAAATATGGGATAGTTGTATTTTTAGTAATACCATTCCAATTAATTAATAATAATATATGGATAAAACATGTAATGGAAAAAAATAAAGCAATAAGAAAAAGTGTATCTGAAATGTTTGAATTTGTAAATGAGGCATTTTCGAATATGAAATATTTAAAGTTACTTACAAAAGAAAATTTTGCTAGAAGGGTTTTTTTTAAGAGAAATAGTAATATGGTGATTAAGATATTTGATTCGCTAAAAATAAGCTGGATAACAGGGACGATTAGTGAAGTGATAGGACTTGGGGACTCTATATTCTTGTTGATTGTCGGTGGCGGTTTGATATATAAAGGTGAGATAACGTTAGGAACATATATGGCATTAATGTCATATTCGGGAACTGCAAAAGGAAGCTTTATGAGCTTATTAAATTTCAACATAAATATGGCTCCCGTGATGATTTCGATTGAGAGATTGGAAAAGTTATTACAATTATCTCAGGATAATCTTAAGGGAGAAAAGCCGAAAGAATTTAGCGGAGATATAGAATTAAAGAATTTGGATTTTTATTATGAAGAAAATAATTATATACTAAAAGAATTTGAGTTAAAGATAAAAAGAGGAGAAAAATTAGCATTAATAGGTGAGAGTGGGAGTGGAAAATCTACAATAATAAATTTGATAATGGGTTTATATAATCCAATTAATGGAGAAATTAGAGTTAATGGATATGAGTTGCGAGAATTAGATAAAAGATATTTTAGAAAAAAAATAGGAATTGTAAGTCAGGATAGTTTCTTTTTTAGTGATAATATACGAAATAATTTATTATTAGGTGATAAAGCTAAAGATGAAGAGATAATGAGAGTGTGCAAAATTTGTCAGATAGATAAATTTATAAATGATTCTCCAAACGGGTTGGAAACTTTATTGGAATTTGGAGGGACAAATCTTTCTGGTGGGCAAAGGCAAAGATTGTCTATTGCGAGAATGCTTTTAAGGCAGCCTGAAATAATAATATTGGATGAAGCTACATCAGCGCTTGATAATATAACGGAAGCTTGTATTTTGAAATCTTTGGAGGAAGAATTAAAAACAAAAACAGTTATAACAATAGCTCATAGATTGTCGACGATAGAGAGTTCTGATAGAATAATCGTATTAAAAGATGGAGTTATAGTGGAAGAGGGAACGCATGAAATATTATTAGAAAAAAGAGGGGATTATTATAATTTGCAAAAACTAAGATCGGAGGATAAAGCTAATGATGAAAACTCCGCATAAGATTATGAAGTTAATAAAAAGTACAGTTGTGTTGTTTTTGGTGGTAATAATAGCTACTTTATTTTTATTTCAAAAAACTGAATATGTAGAAGGGAATGGAATTGTTATTGCGGATAGATATAATGTTTATTCTCCTGCTTCTGGTGAGATAAAAAGGATAGAAAAGGATTTTGGAGATATAGTAAAAAAGGGAGAAACGGTTATTGAAATTGATCCGAAAGAGACAGAAAATAAATATATAGAAAATAAAATCGCTATGGATAATTTATTTACAGAATTAAAAATAAAGGAAATGGATGAAAATCAATTAGATTTAGAACAAAAAAGTTATGAAAATAATTTAGAATTATTAGAAATGGATTATATAAATTTGGAAGATGAGTATAAAAATTCTGAATTTTTATATAAAAAAGGAGAAAAATCAGAATATGAACTAAAGAAAAGTAGATATTTACTTAAAAAAAAGAAATTAGAAATTAGTGATTATAAAATTAAAAATAATATAAAAATTAAAAAAAATTTAATAAAAAAAGAAAAAAGAGATCTAAAAAATCAAATTAATTATTATGAAAATAAGGGAAAAGATTTAAAGGAAGAAATAAAAAAATGTATAGTGAAATCAGAATATGAAGGTGTGACTATAATAACAAAAGATTTAAAAGAATTAATGGGCTCAACAGTAAATAAAGGAGAATTACTTTTTACATTAGCTGATTTAAAAAATCTTAAAATGATAGTTACTTTGCAAGAAAATGCAATTGGAAAAGTAAAAGATGGACAAAAAGTAATTATAATGTTAGATGCGATACCTTATGAAAAATTTACAACGATTGAAGGCGAGGTAATAAAGTTATATCCGCAGGCAAAAGATGGAATGACTTATAATAAAGTGGAAATTATAATAAAAGGATTTACGAATAAATTAAAAAAAGACAAACTAAAAGAAATAAATTTAAAAAATGGATTAAAAGGAAAAGCGAAAATAATTGTAAAAGAGAAAAAAATAATTGCAAAATATTTGTGGGATAAATTGTTTGAATAGGAGCTGGAATGAAAAAAATAGTAATAATTTTAGTGATTATAATACAGAGTACAATATATTCAGGAACGTTAGAAATTCTAAAAAAAGAGTATAATGTTATAAATAAAGAGATAAAAGGATATTTGGAAAATAAGGAATTGGGGTATTCTGAAATAGAATTATCAAAATTATATAATAGTTTGTTTTTAAAAGAAATTGATATTGAGGAAGAAAAGAAAAATATAAAAAAAGAATACTTAGATTACAATAATCAAATTAAAATAATAACGAAGAGCTTAAAGTTTTATAGTAGAAAAATAAGAGAATATATAACCAATTTAAAATTGATGAAGGATAATTTAGAAAACACTAAAAAATCAGATATAGAGGAGTTAGAATATACAATAGCGTATAGTAATGGCGAAATAAAAAAACTTGAAAAAAGAAAAGAATATATTGAATATATGTTGAAAGAATCTGAGTATAATAGTGGAATAAAATCTATTAAAAGAGAAGATTATATAAATAAAAAATATGAGTTGTTTGATAAAATATTAAAAAAGGAATTGTTTTTAATAAAATTAGAAGAAAGCGGTAAACAAAAACAAGATTTAAAGGAAGAAGAAATAGAGATTAATAAAATGAAATATAAAGAGGAATTAGAAAAATTAAAAAAAGAAAAACTTGGAAAAAAGAAAGATTTATATATCTTAAAAATTGATGTTGAGATTTTAAAACGAAATTTAATATTAAAAAATAAAGAGGTGGCAGTATTAAAAGATAAAGTGGAAAAAGGGGTTTCTGGATATAAAAAATATTTAGATAAAGAACAAGAGGTGACTGAATTGGAGATAAAGAAGATAGAAATGGAAGGAAATATAAAATATCTTGAAATGGAGCTTGAAGAATGAAACAAAATTTTATAAAGGTAATAATATTAATGATTTTGTTTCAAACAAATTTATTTGCCGTAGAAAAAATAAATCTTGAAGGCGTAATAAAAAGTTTTATTGAAAAAAGTAGTTATAGAGAAAAAGAAAAGATAGAAATAAAGAAGTTAGATATAGAAAAACAGGGAAACGTTGCAGAAGAATGGCGAAAAATAAGTTTTAATATAAATCCGATTTATAATAGTTATAAAAATAAAGATACGAATAAATATTTTGGAAATACAACTTTAAATTTTGGATATAAAATGTTTTATTTGAACTTTAATTATGATAATTCTACGGATAAGCTGAAAAGAACAATCTATAAAATAGGATTAAGTGAAAGTTTGGATGATGTTATATATAGCGAGCAAAAATATAAAAAAAAATTATTAAAGTTAAAAGAAAAGGTTACAATGAATAGGTTGAGTTCTGAAAAAATAACAGAAATAAAAAGTATTATAGAACTTTATGCAGATATAAAAAATATTGAATCAGAAATAGATATAAAGAGAAAAACTTTAAAAAATAGGAATAAAGAATTTGAAAATTTAAAGGAAAAATATAAGCAAAATGAAGCAGTGAAAATAGATGTAGATTATATGAGTATAAAAATAAAAGAGATAAAAAATAATATAGTTTATTTAGAAGAGTCATTTGAAAATAATAGTAAAAAACTTCTTGAAAAAGTAGGTATTAAAAGTCGAAAAAAGATAGTATTTGAGGATATATCTGATGTAAATATAGATAAAATAGGTGTAAATGAATTAGAAATAACAAGTAAAGGGTTAGAAATAAATTCAAAAGAGGAAGAGATTAAATATAGTGTAATAAGAAGTTGTCCAGAAGTAAAGTTAGATGTAAATTATGATATAGAAAATAAAATATGGATGGCGGGAGTGGTATTTACAGGCAATGTATTAGAATCGAAGACAGATATTAAAACTGAAAAAGAAGAATTAAAAAAGCTAAAAATAGAAAAGAAAGAAATAGAAGCTAAAAGAAATAGAACGGAACAACAATTGGAGATAGAATATCAAAATTTATTAAATAAAAAAAAGATATTGAAGGATAAAAGAGATAACTTTGGAAAGAGATATCTAATTTCAAAGAGTGTATACAAAAAAGGGTATATGAGTCTTATTAATTACATAAAATCTCAAGAAGACTATGAAAAAGCAGAAATGGAGTATAAAAAAGCAAAGAATGAGTTGAATGCTTTTAAATATAAAATAAAATTTGGTAAAAAAACATTTTATATTTAAAAGCTATGGGATTTTTAGATTTTGTGAATTAAAATAGAAAAGAGTTGAAAAATAAGTGCAAATGTGTTATTATAAGATAAATTATCTACAAGGAGGACAAAATGAAGAAAATAATTTCACTGTTTGGGATTTTAACATTGCTTTTAGGTTGTGCTAATAATAATGTTAAAATGAAAAAAGAGGTTAATAAAAAAATTGAGAAAAAAGTTACAAAACAAAAAAAGAAAAAAGAGGGATTACTAGTAAATTTAAATAAACCAATTGCAGAAGGAACTTTGAGAATACATTATTATAGAACAGATGGAGATTATATGAAATGGGGCCTTCATTTATGGGGAAATGCAATAGATTTTCCAGTTGCTTGGGATAGTCCATTAAAATTTGAAGCACAAGATGATTTCGGGGCATTTAAGGATATTGCAATTGCAGATAGTGGTAAAAAATTAAATTTTATTATTCATTCAGGAGGAACAAAAGATGTAGCCAAAGATAGAACTTTTCCATCGTTAAAAGGGGTAAAAGAGGTATGGTTATTAGAGGGGATTGAAGATGCTTTCTTAAAAAAACCTGATGTAAATATAAAATTATTGCAAAGTGCATTATTAAAAAAATCAAATAAATTAGAATTAATACTTACGAATAATAAAAATCTAAAAAAAGATGATTTTATTATTTTAAATAGCGATAATAAAAAAATAGATATATCAGATTTGAAATTAATTGGAAATAAAAAAGTAGAATTAACTGCGAATTTTGATTTGTCAAAGATATATTCTATAAAATATGGAGATAAAAAAATAGGAATTAGAGTTGCTCCAGAATTAATTGATGAAAATTATTTTTATAATGGAGATGATTTAGGTTTTACTTATAAAGATAATAAAGCTACTTTTAAATTATGGGCACCATTGGCAGAAAATGTAAAATTATATTTATATGATAAAAATGATCAATATAAATTAATTTCAACAGATAATATGATAAAAAAAGATAAAGGGGTATGGGAATATCAACAAAATATAGATTTTGGAAATATTGTAGGATATTTTTATCAATATGGAGTAACTATTAATGGAAAAGAGAAAAAAGTATTAGATCCATATGCAAAATCAATGGCAGCTTTTGAAGATAAAGAAAAGGATTTAGTAGGAAAAGCTGCAATAGTAAATCCTTCAGATTATTCAGTTGAAAGTTATGCAAAAATACCAGGATATACAAAACGAGAAGATGCAATAATATATGAAGTGCATGTAAGAGATTTTACATCAGATCCAAATTTAAAAACAAAAGCAAACTTTGGGACATATAGAGCATTTATAGAGAAATTAGGCTATTTGAAAAAACTTGGTGTGACACATATTCAACTTATGCCAGTATTAAATTATTATTATAGCAATGAACTAGATCAAAAAAGAGAGTTGAAATATTCCGCAAGAGGAAATAATTATAATTGGGGATATGATCCTCATAACTATTTTTCGCCTGAAGGGATGTATTCAGAAAATCCGAGAGATCCTAATGTTAGGGTAGAAGAGTTGAAAGAGTTAATTAATGCAATACATAATGCAGGAATGGGAGTAATATTGGACGTGGTATATAATCATACTGCTAAAACAGATATTTTTGAAAATATTGTACCAGGATATTATTATAGAATGACTAATGATGGGAATTTTAAAAGCAAGTCAGGATGTGGAAATGATGTAGCCACAACACATAAAATGGTTAGAAAATTAATAGTAGATTCTTTGAGATATTGGACAAAAGAGTATAAAGTTGATGGGTTTAGATTTGATTTAATGGGTCTTATAGATACAAAAACTATAGAAGACGGATATAAAGCGGCTAAAAAATTAGATTCTAAAACTCTATTTGTAGGTGAGGGGTGGAAAATGTATGATGGTCCAGATTCTACAAAAGGAGCTGATCAAGATTGGATGAATAAAACAGATGATGTAGCAGTTTTTTCCGATTCATATAGAGATGTATTAAAAGCTGGCGGATTTCACGAAGGAGAAAAGGCGTTTTTAACAAAAGGAAGACAAAGAGTTAAAGATGTATTTGAAAATATAGTTGGAAGAGCTACTAATTTTACAGCAGATGATCCAGGAGATTCTGTACAATATATATCTGCTCATGATGGATTAACTTGGCATGATACTGTGGCGTATACAGTAAGATTAGATAGCGAAAAAGATAAAGCTGAAATATATAAAAGGTTAAAATTGGGGAATTTAATAGTTTTAACATCTCAAGGAGTAGCATTCCTACATGCAGGAGAAGAGATGGGAAGAACTAAAGAGTGGAAAGGTAAGGGAAAACCTGAAGGAGAAAATGTTGGGAAATTTATTAGAAATTCATATGATTCTTCAGATATAATCAATAGAATTGATTGGAATTTAGCAGAAAAAGATCCATTTGGTAAAAATTTAGTAGATTATACAAAAGGTTTAATTGCAATAAGAAGATCAACAGATGCTTTTAGACTTGGTACAGAAGAATTGATAAAATCAAATACAAAATTAATAATGTCAAAACCTAAGAAAAGAAAGGATTTTGCTTTGGGGTATTTGTATAAATCAACTAAAGGAGAAGAATATTATATATTTATAAATTCTGATAAAAATGAAAGAGATTTTACAATAGATGCAGATTTAACAAATGCTAAAATATTAGTAGATGACGATGAAGCTTCTGTAAATGGGGTAAAAAAATTAACTGGAGTAAAAATAGAAAATAACAAAATTATATTGTCGCCATTAACGGCAACAATTATAAAAAAATAGCTATCACACACTTAAACAGTTTGCTTTCGGGCAGGCTGTTTTTTGTTTTATAAATTTTATTTTATAAACGTTCTTAAAATAATTTTAGGGTATTTTTTTATACTTTAAAAAAAGAATAAAGTGTGTTAGAATAAAGATACAAAAAAGAAAAAATTATAATTTGGGAGGGAAAAATGGCAAAACTATGGGGCGGAAGATTTAAAAATAATACAAGTGAAATAATGGATAAATTTAATGCATCAATTACATTTGATAAAAGAATGTATGAAGAAGATATAAGAGGAAGTGTGGCACATTCTAAAATGTTGGCAAAGCAAGGTATAATAAAAGAAGAAGAACAAAAGAAAATAGAAGAAGGGTTATTTAGAATTTTAGAAGAGATAAAAAAAGATGAATTTGAATTCCTTATTTCAGATGAAGATATACATATGAGTATAGAAAAAAGATTAATAGAAATAACTGGAACTGTTGGGGGTAAATTACATACAGCAAGAAGTAGAAATGATCAAGTGGCGGTTGATATAAGGCTATATTTGAGAAAAGAGATAAAAGAAATAGAAGATTTATTAAAAGAATTACAATATGTAATAGTTAAAAAAGCAGAAGAGAATAAAAAGGTTATATTGCCGGGATATACTCATTTACAAAGAGCTCAACCAATAGTATTTGGGCACCATTTAATGGCTTATTATGAAATGATAAAAAGAGATTTAGATAGATTAAAAGATTGTTATAAAAGAGTAAATCAATCTCCTTTAGGAGCTGGAGCATTAGCAGGAACTACATTTCCAATAGATAGAGAATATGTAGCTAAAGAGTTAGGCTTTGAAAAAGCAACAGAAAATAGTTTGGATAGCGTAAGTGATAGAGATTTTATTATAGAACTAAATTTTGTGATCTCTATGATAATGATGCATCTATCTCGTTTTTCAGAAGAGATTGTACTTTGGTCTACAACTGAATTTGGATTTGTAACTTTGGATGATAGATATTCTACTGGCTCAAGTATAATGCCGCAAAAGAAAAATCCTGATGCAGCAGAACTTGTAAGAGGGAAAACAGGAAGAGTTTATGGAAATTTAATGGGGATATTAACTGTTATGAAGGGGTTGCCTTTAGCATATAATAAAGATACACAAGAGGATAAAGAGGGAGTATTTGATTCAATAGATACTGTGAAATTATCGTTAAATGTATTTGTAGGAATGTTAGAGACTTTAAAAATAAATGAAGAAAATATGAAAAATGCAATTTATGCTGGATTTACAAATGCAACAGATGTAGCAGATTATTTAGCTAAAAAAGGGATGCCATTTAGAGATGCTCATAAGGTTGTGGGAGAAATAGTTTTATATTGCGAACAAAATAAAAAGTTAATTTCCGATATGAAATTGGAAGAATATAATAAGTTTTCAGAACTATTTGAAGAGGATATAACAGAAAAAGCATCTATTGAAGGATGTGTGAGAGAGAGAAAATCATATGGTGGAACTGCATATGTTGAAGTAGAAAGACAAATAGAGAATGCGAAGAAAGAATTGAAGATAGGAGGTTGGAATGGAAATAATTAAGAATCATGAAGAAAAAATTAATAAATTATTGGAATTTTCAAAAGGGATGATAAGTGGAGAAGATGGTAAATTTTTAGTTGATAAATATCAAAAAGTTATAGATGAAATAACGCCGTTTGATGTTATTGAATTAGAAGATAGGCAAATTAAAATGGGAATAACTCCTGCAATTATAAAAAATAGTATAGAAAAAATTATGAATATTTTTTATACTCCTTTAGAAAATTATAATTGGGAAAAACCAGAAGAAGGAAATCCATTATATTATTATATGAAAGAAAATGATAAATTAAAAGAGATATTGGAAGAAATTAAAAAAGAAGCAATCATGAAACAAGATATAACAAAATTAAAAGAGTATATGGTAAAAATAAAAGAGATAAATAACCATTATATAAGGAAAGAAAATGTATTATTTCCATATTTAGAAAAATTATGGACAAATTATACCCCTTTAAAAGTTATGTGGTCTTTACATGATGATATTAGAAAAATGCTGAAAAATATAGATAAATTAATAGAACAAAATAGTTCATTTAATGTAGAAATAAATAAAACTGTTGGAGAATTTTTCTTTTTGATTTATGGAATGATTTTTAAAGAAGAATTAGTGGTATTTCCAGTAGCTATGCAGACTGTTCCAGAAAAATCATGGCAAGAGATGATGAAAGAGGAGTTGGGATTTGAATTTTCATTTATAGAAAAACCTATTATAAAATTTGATGATGAGGTTAAAAAAGATAATATGGGGAATTTAAAAGAACTATTTTTTAAAGTAGAAACAGGAGAATTAAATAAGAATCAATTAGAATTAATATTAAATAGTTTGCCAATTGACATAACTTTTATAGATGAAAATGATGAAGTGAAATATTTTTCTAAACCAAAAGATAGGTTTTTTCCAAGGACACCTGCAATTATTGGGCGAAAAGTGCAAAATTGTCATCCGCCAGAAAGCGTAAATATAGTAGAAAGAATATTAGATTCATTTAAAAGCGGAGAAAAAGATAGTGAGAAATTTTGGTTAAAAATGAGAAATAAATATATATATATTCAATATTTTGCTGTGAGAGATGATAAAAATAGATACATAGGAACATTAGAAGTAGGGCAGGATATAACGGAAATATCAAAATTAGAAGGAGAAAAAAGATTAGTAGATGATACGAAATAAGTTGAATTTTTATGTGATAAAGGATAAAAAACTGTATTGAAAAATTTGACAAAAGTACTAAAAAATCGTATAATATGTAAACTAATTGTACTAATAAAATAGACAAAACTAAAAGGAGGAATGAGTAATGAAAAAGTTAGTAGCGTTATTGATGGTTTTATTTACATCATTTGTATGGGCGGGAGAAATAAAAATAGGGGTAATTGCACCGTTATCAGGACCAATAGCAGTATATGGGCAAGCAACAGTAAATGGATTTAAACTAGCAGCAGAAAAAATTAATGAAAAAGGTGGTATTTTAGGAAATAAAATAAAATTAATAATTGAAGATAATAAAGGTGATGCAGCAGAAGCAGTTAATGCAGCGAAAAAACTTATTAATTTGGATAAGGTAGTAGCAGTATTAGGACCAGTAATAAGTACAAATTCATTAGCTGTAGCACCTATAATGCAAGAATCAAAAATACCAATGCTTACACCTACTGGAACAAATGTAAAAATAACAGAAGCTGGAGATTATGTTTCAAGAGTTTGTTTTATTGATCCTTTCCAAGGAGATGTAATGGCAAACTTTGCAATAGATAATTTAAAAGTAAACAGTGCAGTTATAATGAAAGATGTTAATAGTGATTATAGTGATGGATTAGGGCAGGCTTTTAAAAAAAGATTTGAAGCAAGAGGTGGAAAAGTAATATCAGAAATTTCATATGCAGCAGGAGATGTAGATTTTACTTCTCAATTAACAAAAATAAAAATAAAAAAACCAGATGTAATATTTGTGCCTGGATATTATAGTGAAGTGGCTTTAATAGTAAAACAAGCAAGAGATTTAAAAATAAATTCAACTTTCCTTGGTGGAGATGGATGGGATAATGGAAAATTATTTGAGATAGCTGGAAGCGCAATAAATGGAAGTTATATTAGTACACATTTTTCACCAGAAAGTGCAGATCCAATGGTTCAAAATTTCTTAAAAGATTATAATAGTAGATTTGGGGAAGCTCCAAGTGTACTTGCTGCATTAGGTTATGATGGAGCAGATGTTATGTTTGCTGCAATGAACAGAGCTGGAGAAATAAATTCAGAAAAAATAAAAGATGAAATAAACAAAACAACTAAATTTAAAGGTGTAACAGGGGTAATTACTCTTGATAAAAATAGAAATGCAGTAAAAAGTGCATTTGTAATTGAAGCAAAAGATGGAAAATTTGTATATAAAACAACAGTTGAACCAGT
Organism: Haliovirga abyssi; assembly: GCF_030295325.1. GTDB lineage: Bacteria > Fusobacteriota > Fusobacteriia > Fusobacteriales > Haliovirgaceae > Haliovirga > Haliovirga abyssi. The sequence goes on from NZ_AP027059.1 coordinate 44,272, forward strand.
AGTAGAAAGTACAGCAAAAGAGGTAAAACAAGCCGCAACAAAAGAACCGGTTAAAGCACCTAAAAAAAGTAATTCTAATAATACTGTAATAATTGCAATAATAGCAGTTGTAGCATTATTCATAGGAGTTTCATTAGTGAAAAAAAAATAAACTAGTATTTATAAAAAAATAAATTTATTTTTATAAATAAAAATTAAAAATAATAAAAAGATTATTATGGAATGTTTAAAAAATAATTTTATCATATTTTGTTGTAAAAATGCTTGAAACGTTGCATATTTTAAAACAAAAAGGGTAAGTTATTTTTAAGCCATTCCTATATTAAAAAAGGCGGCACAATTGTGCCGCCATATTTACCTTACTGGAAAAGAAAAAAGTATACTACGGAGGGAAAAAGATGACAGAATTTATACAACAATTGTTGAATGGTTTATCTCTTGGATCTATATACGCCCTGATAGCTTTGGGATATACAATGGTTTATGGAATTTTACAACTGATAAACTTTGCACATGGAGAAATATATATGTTAGGAGCTTTTACAGCTTATTATTTGGTATTTTATTTTAAGCTGAATTTTATATTAGCTTTGGTTTTATCTATGATTATAACTGCAGGAATAGGTGTTGTTATAGAAAAATTAGCATATAAACCACTTAGAAATTCATCTAGAGTTTCTGCACTGCTAACTGCACTTGGAGTTTCTATGTTATTACAAAATTTAGGATTAAAAATATTTGGGGGAGATCCAAAAGCATTTCCACAATTAATACCAAATAAACCTATATTTATAGGGGATTTGATAATATTTAATCAACAAATAGTTATTGTTGTTGTGGCTATAATATTAATGGTTATTTTAGAAATCATTGTACACTATACAAAAATAGGAAAAGCAATGAGAGCTGTAGCGTTTGATAAAGATGCAGCTAAATTAATGGGGATAGATTCAAATATGGTAATATCTTTTACATTTGCAATAGGATCAGCATTAGCAGCAGCAGCAGGTGTATTAATTGGAATGAGATTTAATAGAATAGATCCTCTTATGGGGATGATGCCAGGGATAAAAGCTTTTGTGGCAGCGGTATTAGGAGGAATTGGAAGTATACCTGGAGCAGTTCTTGGGGGACTTATAATGGGAATTTCAGAATCTCTTGTTGTAGGATATTTATCATCTACTTATAGAGATGCAATTGCATTTGCTCTTTTGATAATTATATTGATTATTAAACCAGCAGGATTACTTGGTAAAAATATAAAAGAGAAAGTTTAACAAAGGAGGAGATCAATGGAAGTATACATTACTCAGATATTAATAATTATTGCTATAAATATTATATTAGCTGTAAGTCTTAATTTAATAAATGGAATGACTGGACAATTTTCATTAGGGCATGCAGGATTTATGGCAGTTGGAGCATATACATCAGCAGTTTTAGCCAAAACATATGGCGTGAATATTTTACTTGCAATATTAGTAGGAGCAGCAGTGGCAGGTGTAGTTGGATTTATAATTGGATTTCCGGTACTTAGATTAAAAGGTGATTATTTGGCTATAGTGACTCTTGGATTTGGAGAAATCATTAGAGTAATTATATTAAATATGAAAATAACAGGTGGAGCAAAAGGATTACCTGGAATACCAGGTGGGATAAATTTGTTAATATCTTACACTTTTGCAATTGCAACTGTAATTATAATAAGAAATATTATGCTTTCTTCTGAAGGAAGAGCATTTTTATCAATAAGAGAAGATGAGATAGCAGCAGAAGCAATGGGAGTTAATATAACTAGATATAAAGTATTGGCATTTATAATAGGAGCTTTTTTTGCAGGAATTGCAGGAGGAGTTTATGCTCATTTTTATCAATTTTTAAAACCTGATAGTTTTAATATATTTAAAACAGTTGATATATTATTAATGGTTGTGTTAGGTGGAATGGGAAGTATAACTGGTTCTATAATTGCAGCAATAATATTAACAATAGTTCCAGAGCTTTTAAGAGGGTTTTCAGAGTATAGAATGGTAGTATATTCATTAACATTAATAATATTAATGATAGCAAGACCAGATGGAATATTAGGTAAAAAAGAGATAACAGACATAATATCATTCAAGAAAAGAGGTGCATAAAATTGCTGTTAGAAGTAAAAGAACTTAGTAAAATGTTTGGGGGATTAAAGGCAGTAGATAATTTTTCTATTGAAATAAAACAAAATGAAATTATGGGATTGATTGGGCCTAATGGAGCAGGAAAAACAACAGTTTTTAATCTGCTTACAGGAGTCTATGAGCCAACTATGGGATACGTAAAACTTTTGGGAGAAGATGTTACGGCACAAAAACCATATATTATAACTGAAAAAGGGATTGCCAGAACATTTCAAAACATAAGATTGTTTAAAGATTTAACTGTTTTGCAAAATGTATTAGTTTCAAAACATTTTACTGTAGAATATGGATTGTTTGGGGCTATTTTTAGGACAAAAATATATAATAAAGAAGAGATAAGAGTTAGAAAAGAAGCAGAAGAGCTGTTAGATAGATTTGGACTTTTGGAGAAAATGAATTTACCTGCAAATAGCTTGCCGTATGGAGAACAAAGAAGGCTGGAAATAGTTAGAGCACTTGCTACAAATCCAAAATTGTTATTATTAGATGAACCAGCAGCAGGTATGAATCCTCAAGAAACTGCAGAATTAATGGATTTGATAAAAGGGATAAAAGATGACTTTGATATATCTGTGTTACTTATAGAGCATGATATGAAATTTGTAATGGGATTATGCGAAAGGCTTGTTGTTTTAGATTATGGAAAAATAATCGCAAAAGGAAAACCAGAAGAAGTAAAGAATAATCCGAGAGTAGTAGAAGCGTATTTAGGAGAAGCAGAATAAAAAATTATGAAATAATGATTAGCCACAAAAGATAAATATGTTTTTGCAGGTTAACTATATTCTTTGAAATTAAAATGAGGTGATACTGTGTTAAAAATAAAAGATTTACATGTGCATTATGGGAATATTCACGCTATAAAAGGAATTAATTTAGATGTGAATGAAGGTGAAATAGTAACCTTAATTGGAGCTAATGGAGCAGGGAAAACTACTACATTAAGAGCAATATCGAAATTACAATCTCCATCAGCAGGAGAAATTAATTTTTTAGATGAAGATATAACAAAAATGAGTGCGACAAATATAGTAAAAAGAGGGCTTATACAAGTTCCAGAAGGAAGAAGAGTTTTTTCTCCAATGAGTGTAATGGAAAATTTAGAGCTTGGGGCATATCTTCGAAAAGATAAAGCTGAAATAAAAAAAGATTTGGAACATATATTTAATATATTTCCAAGATTATATGAAAGAAAAACACAATTAGCAGGAACATTAAGTGGTGGAGAACAGCAAATGCTTGCAATAGGAAGAGCATTAATGAGTAAGCCTAAGTTGTTGCTTTTGGATGAGCCTTCAATGGGATTGGCACCATTATTGGTAAAAGAGATATTTGAAATAGTAAAGGATATTAACAAGAATCAGGGGATTGCAGTTTTATTAGTAGAACAAAATGCGAATATGGCTTTGAAAATAGCAGATAGAGCATATGTAATTGAAACAGGAAAAGTTGTAATGAAAGGGAATGCTAAGGATATATTGGAAAATGCAGATGTTAAAGAAGCTTATCTTGGATAAGCTTCTTTTTTATAGAGTAAAAGAGAAAGAGCTTTTTATAGTTGTTTCTAAGGAACGTTTAAAAAATAAGTTTCTCATTTTTGTTATAAAAACGGTTAAACCATTGCGTATTTTAAAACAAAATCAGAAGATTATTTTTAAGCCGTTCCTAAATAAAAATACCCTTTCAGTAACGAGAGCGACTGAAAGGGTATTTTATTATTTCAAATATTTATCTAGCATTTTTTGTAATTCACCTGATTTTTCTAATTTTTTTATATTTTTATTGAAAATATTTCTTAAATTTAATCCTAAATCAGTTTTAGGAAATAAAAAGTAAAATTTTCTTGGAGCCATATCTTGTATTTTCACAAATTTTATATCACTGTCTAAATATTTTTGTCCTACATATTCAAATCCCTTCATAATTTCATATTCTGCTAGAAAGATATCAAATCTATTTTTCTTTAATTTTTTAACTAATTGGGTATAATTTTTTGCTCCTGTATCAATTTCTGTATTGTTAAATCCATAAGTTTTATAATTATATCCAAGTAAACCTCCAACTTTATATTTCTTTAAATCGGATTTATTTTTAATGTCTAATCCGTTTGGAAATTTTTTAATATTGTAAAAATAGTAAGAATTAATTGTGTAAATTGGTTCAGAGTAATAATATATTTTTTTTCTTTCCTCATTGATAGAAGCATCCATTAATACTTGATATTTACCAGTTTCTACATATTTTTTAGATCTTTTCCATGGTAACAATCTTACGTTTATTGTAAAATTTTCATTTTTAGCAATTGTTTTCAATAAGTCGTAAGTGAACCCTGATATTTTATCTGTTTTTTTACTATTTTTTCTTATGAAAAATTCATAAGGCGGCCATTCTCCGACATCTCCTGCTGCTTTGAATGTTTTTCCTGAAAATTCACCACCTAAAGCCATTAGACTTAACATAGAAAAAATACTACATACCAATAAACCCCATTTTAACTTTTTCATTCCAATCTCCTCCAAATATTATATTTTTAGTATAATTTTATGTAGCTCTAATAGTAATATACTTTGTTTTTTCTGTTTTCCTTTAATTTTTTTAAATTTTTTTAAATTTTTTAAGGTTATCTTATTGACATTTAGTTTCAAAAAAGGTAATATATTACTTAGGCAGAACAAAATAAATAGTACAAGTGGAAAACAAATTATTTATGGGGCTGATTTTTAAATTTCGGGAGGGGAAAATTATGAAAATGAAAAGGTTTGCAGTGAAAATGATGGTTTTAGGGGTTATGCTATTTTCGGTTTTAGGGTGTTTTAATAATGCTTTAGAAGATGGAGTTCAAAAAGGTGAATTAGTTGAAAATTTAGCATTGCCTCCAGAAGAGCAAGGTGAAATGGATAGAATTCAAGAGGAGATTTCGAGAAGTTTTCCATTAGAAGTTAGAAACATAGATATCACGAGAGCTAGTAATCCTAGTAAAAGAACTATAAAGGCGACTATGAAAGAAGTTGGGAGAAAATATAATATACCATATGAAATTTTATACGGTTTAGCGTTGGAAGAATCACATTTGAGACAATTTAAAAGTAATGGGAAACCTTTAATAAGCCGAGATAAGGGGTATGGTCTTATGCAGGTGACACCATGGGCGGTAAGAACAAAATTCAATACTAATTCTTTAGCGTATGACTATAGGTATAATATTGAGGCTGGAGCACAAGTTATTTTGGGGAAATGGAGATATATTACTAGAAGAAATCCTGTTGGCAATAATAATCCTAAAATATTAGAAAACTGGTATTTTGCTATATGGGCATATAATGGTTTTTGTAAAGTGAATAATCCAAATTATTATAAAAATGGACCTCATCGATGGAGAAATAGACATATGAGTTGGGTGAGGTATTCTGCTTATCAAAGTGAAGTTTTAAGAGGAATTAGAAGACATTTAAATATAAATATAACTCCAATTCCAATGAATAAAATACCAAGATATGGAATCCCTAAAAGAGGAGTGAGATTTAGTACACCAACATCAACACATTATACAGGGAATGGAAGTGATGAAAATTATCCTCCAAAAGAAAAAGGCTGGATAAAATTTGATAAGGAGTATAAAGAAGCTTATAAAGGGGCGACAATGTTTAATGTGTCGACATCTATTAATGTGAAAAGAGTAGAAGTATCATTAGATGATAAATATAAAAGAATAAAAGATGTCAAAAATGGTAAATTTGATTTCACTTATAGATTTGGGGTATTAGGGAAAAGGGATTTAAAAGTTATAGGATATGATAAATATGGGAGAGAGATAGCTAGATTAGTTCATCCCATAATAATAGAGGAAAAACCTGTGGAAAATATTTCGTATGTTAAAGTAAATGCTAAAGAAATTTATTATACGGGTATAGAACAGGAGTTTATATTCGAAGGGTCAAAAGATATAGTAAAAATAGGGTTGAAAATAAATGGGGAAAATTCAGGCGAAATTTTATTAAAAGATGGAAAAGGCGAGATGAAAGGACCTTTTACACAAGTTGGAACTTTTAAAGTTGAATTAGTAGGATATGATAAAGATGGTAAAGTAGAAGCTACAAATAGTTATAATATAATAGTAAGAGAAAAATCATATATAAAAATGGAAAGCAAATCGGAAATATATAAAGAGAATACAACATTTAATGTAGAGGCCTCAAACGATATAAAAGAGATAGAGGTATCCTTAGATGGAAAATATAATAAGAGAAAAGCGGTAATAAATGGAAAATATGAATTTAGTTATAGATTTGGAATATTAGGAGAAAGAACAATAAAATTAGTAGGATATAATGCAAATGGAGAAGTAGTATTAACAAAAGAGGAAAAAATAGTAGTAAGAGAAAAATCATATATAAAAATGGAAAGTAAATCGGAAATATATAAAGAGAATACAACATTTAATGTAGAGGCCTCAAATGATATAAAAGAGATAGAGGTATCCTTAGATGGAAAATATAATAAGAGAAAAGCAGTAATAAATGGGAAATATTCATTTAGTTATAGATTTGGAGTATTAGGAGAAAGAACAATAAAATTAGTAGGATATAATGCAAATGGAAAAGTACTATTAACTAAAGAGGAAAAAATAGTAGTAAGAGAAAAATCATATATAAAAATGGAAAGTAAAACGGAAATATATAAAGAGAATACAACATTTAATGTAGAGGCCTCAAATGATATAAAAGAGATAGAGGTATCCTTAGATGGAAAATATAATAAGAGAAAAGCAGTAATAAATGGAAAATATGAATTTAGTTATAGATTTGGAGTATTAGGAGAAAGAACAATAAAATTAGTAGGGTATAATGCAAATGGAAAAGTGTTATTGACTAAAGAGGAAAAAATAGTAGTAAGAGAAAAATCATATATAAAAATATTGAACAATCAATATTACTATAGTAGAGGAAGAAGATATTATTTCAATGGAACTACATCATCTGATATTGTAAAGGTTAGAGTAACTTTAGATGGAAAATATCCTGGGGTAAGATATGTTAGAAGTGGAAAATATTCATTTAGTTATAAATTTGGAGTTAGAGGATATAGAACAATAAAGGTAGTGGGATATGACAGAAAGAATAAAGCTGTTGTGTCGATGATAAAAAGAATAAGAGTTAGATAAAAAAGCAGAAATATAGATTTTTATTAAATGGTTAAAAAATGTAAAATTTGAGATGGTATTAAAAATAGTTGAGAATATTGAAGTAGAGGATATAAAAGGAGATTAGGGACGCCAGCTTGAAATTTACGCTGGCGTTTTTTAATAATTAGAAAAATATAAATTTTAGATTTGGAGAAATTTCATAGATGTTTGTTGATTGGTTGAATAAAATAGGGGAAATTTATTTTTTAGCACGTATAGCGTTGGAAAAGACTCGTTTTTGGTCAAAAGTTAATCTTTTTTTTAAAAAAACTTGATTTTTATAATGATATATAGTAATATATATACTGAATGAGACAAAAAAATGCTACAAAAGGAGAGAGTGTTATGAAAAAGAACACGAGAGCGAATGCGGTGTTGGTTTTAAGTATGGTTTTGAATATTGGATTAATAATTTATATTTTCAATATTCAGCAAAAAGCCTCCCAATATAAAATAAAAGCTAAGTCTAACGAGCTGATTTTAGCAAAATATAAAGGAAAAGTGTTTACCCAGAAAATGATGGATTTTGAAATGAAAAGGTTATCAAAAGACTATAACAATAAAGATTATAAAAAATTTATATTGGAATCCTGGATAAAAAACAATATTTATGCAGATAAAGCTTTGAAAGAGGGGCTTATAAAAGATGATTATTTGAAATACTGGTTGGATAAGCAGAAAATAGAGATGTTGGCATCAGAATATTTGAATAATAGACTAAAAAAAGAGGTTAAGATTACAGAAATAGAGATAAAAAATGAATATACAAATAATCCATTTTATAAAAAGAGACCTGAAAGAAGAAAAGTAAGGCATATTTTAATAAGAGTGCCATATAACTCTACAAAAGAGGAGATTGAAAAATATAGAAAAAAAGCTAAATTAATAAGAGATAGAATTTTAAAAGGGGCAGAATTTTCTATTATGGCAGAGAGTTATTCTGATGATAAATTTAGTAGGAAAAAAGGTGGAGATTTAGGATTTATCTCAAAAGGGATGTTTTCTGAAGAATTTGATAAGGCTGCTTTTTCTTTGAAAGAGAATGAATTAAGTCCGATTATAGCAACGCCTGTTGGATTTGAAATAATGAGGATTGAAAAGATTGAGCTTTCTAAAAGGCAGAGTTTTGAGAGTGTGAAAGAGGATATTAAGAAAAATTTGGAGAAGAAAAAGAGAGAGAAGATATATAAAGAGATAGAGAAGGATGTAATGGGGAAGAATAAGAAAGATTATAAGATTTATGATGAGAAATTGTGAGTTGAGGAGAAGAGAAGATAAAAAGATAAGAGATTCAGCACTAAGAAAGGAGAGCGCAAAGGGTCACGAAGAGGGGCTTGTGTATAGGAGTAATGGAAAAGAATAAAAAAGATTATAAAATATTTACGATAAGGGATTATGAGTGGAGGAGAAGAGAAGATAAAAGAGAAGATAAAAGAATCAACGCAGAGACGCTGAGAGAGCAGAGGGCCGCAGAGGAGGAATTTTGTAGGAGTGGAACTTGTGTGTTCTTGTGGGGGAATTTTACTATAATAAGGGGGCTAAATAATGAAAAAGAAGATGTTTATAGCAGCACTTATTTTAAGTGCTAATTTATACTCAGCAGAAATGAGTAACTATTCATTTGATGGAAATAAGTTAAACATAGGTAATAAACAAATAATAACTCAAACTGTAAAAAAAGATGGAGATAGTTATATTTTAAATGGAGAATTTTCATTTCAAGGGTTGGTAATTGGATTTGAAAATGGAGTTTTGACAGATAAAGGGTTGGATATATCGCTAAATAAAGAGGTTGTGTATAAAAATTATAAATTAAATATAAAAAATATTTTAATAAGTGATAAAACTATTGTAAATATGTCTGTGAATGTTGGAGATAGAGAAATTTTAGTTGAAACAGATGAGAAATTTTCATATTTTAAATTTGAAAATAGTGTGATAAATTTAGATGGATTTGAGATAGCATTAGAAAATATGAAGCTTTCAAAAGAGGGATTAATATTAAAAGGAGAGATTTTTCTGCCTCAATTAGGAGAGGGAGCAAAAACTAATATCTCGTTAAATGTAAATAGTGATGAAACATATAATGGGGAGATTGGGAATTTCAAATTTAGTTATAATGGGGAAAATTATGAAATTTTAAATTCTGATTTTAGTTCAAATGGATTAAGTTTAAATTCCATATCTAAAGATAAAGTTGTAAATTTTTTAATAGCAACATCAGGAGTTAAAATAGTAGATATAAATAGTTATAATGGGGTTTTTAATTATAATAATTTTAAAATTGCATATAAAAAAGATAATGGCAAGATGTATGGAATTTTAAAAGTTGGAGAAAATTATATAAAATTATTGAATATTGAAACATCAGGAGATAAAATTACAAAAATTGGTGGATTTGATATATCTAAATTTAAAATTGGAGATGTTGTTTTAAATATAAAAAGCCTTGAAATAACAGAAGCTGGATTAAAATTAGATGGCGAAGTTAATGGAATAGAAACAGAGATTATTGTAGATAATAGTGGAAATTTAGTAAGTTATACATTTTCTAAAAAGAGTTATGATATAGAGTATAATGGAGTGAAATTAAATTTAACTAATTTGAAATTCAGAAATAGTGGAATAGATTCAAATTTTAATGTTAAATTGGGAGATAATAGTTTAAATGGTGAAATTAATATAACGGAGTCTGATATTAATATAACAAAATTAAATAGTAGTAAAATAGAGTTAAATGGAGTAGATTTCAGAATAAAAAATATGGATATATCCAAAAATGGAGTTGTATTAAATTTAGATGGAAATTTAGCTTCTAAATTAGGTGGAGGAAAAATTGTTGTAGATAATTTAGTTATAGGTAATAATGGTGAGATTACAGCAAATGATATTAAAGTTGAAAATTTATCAATTAATGGAAAAGAGATAAATTTAATTTCAGCTAAAATTGATAAAGAGGCTATATATTTAAAAGGATACAGTTTTAACAGTGTGATTAATCTGAAAATCAGTAGAGAAAGTGTTGGAGTAGATGAAGTTGGAATTGATACAAAATATGAGGTTGGAGGATATATATTAAAAGCAACCTCTAAATATGTGAAAGATGATAAAGTTATTGTAAATGGACTGTTGTATTTGCCAGATAATCTTGGAGTAGTTGAACTAAAAAATGTAGAATTTGACCTTAATGGGAAACTATTATCTAATGTGGATTTATCTTTGAATGAGATAGAGTTAGATGGATATAGAGTAAATATAGCTGGTTCATATTTAGATAAAGACGGAGTTCATCTATCAGGGTTATTGAAATTAAAAGATGGAGGAATGTTAAATTTAAGTGAGCTTTCTATAAATAGCGACGGCGATTATATTGGAAAAGTTTCAGCACAAAATATATCTATAAATGGATTTGAAATAACTGGAAATGGAATAATTGAAAATGGAAATATTTCATTAGCTGGAATTGGTAAATATGGAGAATTGACATTTAATTTAAATAGATTAGATTATAAAAATGGAAAATTGGAAAATTTAGATATTCAAGTTAGGAATTATAGTTTTGCTGGACAAAATTTGGATATATTATCAGCAAATTTTAATAAAAATGGATTAGAGATAAAAGGTGTTGTTAGACTTTCAGATGAATTTAGCGGAAATAAAATAGATGTAAGCGGTATTTTTGATAAAAATGGAAATTTGAAAATAGATTATCAAAGATTAGAGGATAAAACTTTAACTTATAATGGTAAAAGTTATGAAAATGTAGAAGTTGTTGTTAAAGATAACAGTATAATTTTAACAGGTGAAGTTCAAGGATTAGGATTTAAAAATTTAATAATTACAAAAAATGGAGTATCTGTTGAAACTGTTAGTTATAAAGGAAAAATGAATATAAAAGGATATTCTATATATGTGAATTCGCTTTATAATAATTTTGATGGAAGCAAAAGTTTAGATGGATATTTAATATTGCCAAATGGAGTAAGAGCAGAAATAAATAGTTTGAAATTAGATAATGAAAATAATATTATTGGAGAAGCTAGAGTTGAGTTGTCTAAAATTAATCTAAATGGATATACAGTTGAAGTTGAAAATTGTATATTTAGTAATAATGGATTGAAGATAGCTGGAACAATAGATAATAGATTTCATGCTAATTTATCTATAGATTATTCTGGAAAAGTAGAAGGAGATTTGAAATTAGATTCTGTTAGTATAAATGGATGGAGTTTTGAGAATTTATCAGGTAGTTATAATAATGGAGAGATGATTTTAAATGGTTCATTAAATTATTTTGGAACAATTTTAAAAGTTGAAAATGTGATACTGTCGAAAGATTTAGTTTCTGGAAAATTGATATTAAACAAATTAAATCTGTATGGATTAAATATAGATGTGATAAATGCTAAATTAGAAAATGGAGTTGTAGATATTAATGGAAAAGCAAATTATAATGGAGCAGAGATATTATTAAATCTTGAAGCAGATTCTAATGGAGCTGTAAAAGGAAATGGTTCTGTAAAAGATTTAGAGTATAAAGGGTATAAGGTAAATGTATATGATTTATCAGCTACAAATGATAACTTATTAATAAAAGGAGAGATAGAAACAGAAACAGGGAAAACAGGAATTAATATGGAATTTAGTTCAAATGGAGTAAAAATAAAAGAGATAAGCTATGCTACTAAAGGTATAATTGAGTTGTCAAATGGATATTCTATAGAGGTTGAAGAGGCAAAAGTTATTGATGGGAAAAACAGTTCTATAAAAGGAAGAGTTTTGATAGATGGAGTAGGAGAAATTGAAGTAGAAAATTTAATAATAGATTTATCAAATAGAATTGTGAAAGAGGGAATAATAAAAGATACAAATTTGAATATTGGAAATGGAGTATTAAAACTTGCTGGAATAAAATTTGATAACAATGGAGTTGAGATTGGAAGTGCAAATTATATATTAAATGGAGCAAGTTATAGACTATCTGATTTTAAAGTTGATAGAGAAAGCGGAATAAGTGGAACTATATCTGGAGAGAATATATTATTTGGCGGATATACATTAAAAGAGTTTAATGGAAAATTGACAAATGAGAAAATAGTATTAAATGGGACATTTAAAGGAATAACAATAAAAGAGTTGGAATATAATTTTAAATTGAAAAAATTTGCATTTAAATCACTTAATATATTAACAGAAATAGAGTATGAAGGATTTAAATTGCATAGCGTAACATTATCATTTGTAAATAATAAGTTAAATATAAAAGGTGATTTGGAATTGCCAGAAAGTTTAACTGTTGCATCATCAATGTTAAAAAGAGGAGTTACAAGAGGAATAACTACTAATAAAAATAAATTTAGCTTAAATATAGTTGTAGATAATGACAATAGTTATAGAATAGAATTAAAAAATATACCTAACTTAAAATATAAAGGTGGAGTATTTGAAGTTACAGAGAGTTATATAGATAAAGATGGAATAACACTTACAGGAAAATATAATAAAAATGGAAATGAATTAAAAGTTGCTAAATTAAAAATATTTAAAGATGGAACTATAAAATTTGAGAATATCCAATATAGTGGAGAAAAAACTATAAATGGATATACATTAAAAATAAAAGATTCAACTGTTGATTCAAATGGAAATATTTTAATAAATGGAGCAGTTGTAATAGATGGTGTAGGAGAAATAGAGATACAAAATTTAACAATTACACCTTCAAATGAGATTTTAGTTGCAGGGAAAATTGTAGCAGAAAATTTAAAGATAGGCGGATATAATCTTGCTGTAAAATCAGGTGAATTTGGAAAAGATGGATTAACAATAATAAGTGGAGAATTATCAAATGGTAATATGTCAGCCGAGATAGAGAGATTGACAATTAATAGAGATGGAGATTATAGTGGAGTTGTATTAATAGAAAATTTAGTATATAAAGGTTACAAACTGTCTCAATTTAAGGGAGAATTTAAAAATGGAATAATTATAGCAAGTGGAGTAAAAATAGAAGCTGGTAAAGCAGAAATTGCTATAAATAATCTAAAAATAGAAAATGGAACTGTAACTATTGATAAATTTAGAGTTGGATATTATAAGCTGGCTAATTTGGATATGAAAGTTGACAATATAAAATTTGTAAATGGAAAAATTCAATTTAGTGGAGAAGCAGATACAACAAATGGAGTATTACTGTTTAGTAATATATCAATCTCAAAATCAGGAGATTATTCTGGGAAAATTGAGATTAAAGATTTTAGTTATAGAAATATGAAATTAGAATCTATTAAAGCAAGTATAACAAAAGATGGAGTAATCTTAAATGGAATATTAAATAGTGGAAATATACAATATGAAATTGCAAAATTAAAAGTAAGTAAAAGCGGAGTTGAATTATTAGATAGTATAGCAATAAAAGGCGATACTGTAATAGGAGGATTTCCTATAAAAGTTGAGAAAATTGCATATAATAAAGATGGATTAAAAGTTATAAATGGAGAGTTGAAACTTCCTAATGGAATGGGAGCTGTAAAAATAGTAAACTTAAAAGTTAATCCAAAAACAGATAAAATAGTTGATGAATTAGAGATAAATGCTAATTTAATTAATTTAGGTGGATATTCAGTAAATTTAAAAAGTGTAAAATTAACTGATAAGGGAGTAGTAGCAACTGGAGATTTTGCATATAAAGGAAATAAAGTATATGTCAAAAATCTATTAATAACAGGAGATGGAAAAGTAACTGGAGATATTGGTGCATTAGATATATCAGCTGGAGCATTGACAATTAGAAGTGCAAATACAAAAATAACAGAAGATGGATTTAAAATAGATGGAAATGTTGAATTTGCTGGAGTTGTAGATGGTAAAATTTCAGTTAAAAATTTAGTTATAACTAAAAAAGGAGATATATCTGTTGAGAGTATAAATTCAGATAGATTAGAGGTAAAAGGCGTTATAGTAGAAAATGCTAATTTAAGTTTTGATAAAACTGGATTAAATATATCTGGAAATCTAAAAATTGGCGATGGATATGCTAAAATAGAGAGATTAACAATAACAAAAGATGGAGATATAGCAGGAGAATTAGCATTAAACAGTATAAATTATAAAGGTAAAACTTTAGAGGTAGCAAGAGCAATATTTACAAATAGTGGAGTTGAGATTTGGGGAACATATAGAGATGGAGGAAGAGTAGTAGATGTAGAAAAATTAACTGTAAATAAATCTGGAATAACAGATGGAATAGTTGATTATAAAGATATTATAAATATTAATGGATATAGTGTGTTGGTAAAAGATTCTAAATATAATTTTGCTAATAATAGTTTTGAGGTAGCAGGAGATATTATTTTACCTGAAATAGGAAAAGTTGAAATTTCTAACTTAAATATATCATTTGATGGTAGTAAAATAATAGGAGAAGCAGAGATTAATGCTAAAGAGTTGAAATTAGATGGTTATACAGTTGAAATTTCAAAAGCAAAATTAAATAACAGTGGATTTATATTGGAAAAAGGAGAAGTCCTATTTAAAAATGGGGTAATTGGAACAATTAATGATTTAGAGATTTATGAAAATGGAGATTTTAATGGAGATGTGGCTATTTCAAATATTCTTTTAAATGGAGTAGAGATAAAAACAGTTGAAGCGTTTATCTCAAATAGAGAAGGAATAGTTTTAAATGGAGAGGCTAAATTGCCAAAAGAGTTTGGGAATGGGAAAATAGAGGTTGTAAATGTAAAATTAAATAGAGAAGGAATATTAGAAAAAGGAAAAGTTATAGCAAATTCAATAGCATATAAAGGATTTGCATTGGAGAATTTTAATTTAGAATTTGGATATGGAAACTTATATCTATCTGGTGCTGTTAATAGTAAATATGGAAAATTTGCAATAGAAGATTTAGCAATAGGAAAAACAGTAGCAACAGAAGTAAATTTATCCGCCACTAATATAGGAATAGATGGATTAAAAATGGATATTGTAAAAGCTAAATTAACAGATGATGGAATCCAAATAACTGCTAAAAATAGTTTTATAGAGATAAAAGATATGATAATAACAAAAGATGGATTAAAATTAGTTAATGCAAAAGTGACAAATATAGAGGTAGCAGATATATTTAAACTTGAAAATGCAGAAGTGAGTTATGATTCTGTAAAAGGGTTGACTTTATGGAGCAATATATCAATAAATAGTAAATATGGAGCTATAAAAAGTCAAATTGAAAATGTAAAAATAACAGAAAATGGACTTGAAAGCTTTAATTTAGAAACAGAAGCAGATTTAGATATTAATGGAACTAAATTAACAATAGAAAAAATAAAATTAGATAAAAACAGAATTATAGCATATAATTCTACATTAGAGGGTAAAATATTTAATGGTGGAAAAACTACATTAAAAGAGTTGAGAATAGATAAAGATGGAAATATATACAGCAAAATAGCAGATAGTTATTTGAATATAGAGGGTTATAAAGTTTTTGTTGATTCTGTAGAGTTTACAAATAATTATCTAAAAGTGGAAAATGCAGGAGTTGAATTAGCAGACAACGCTGGAACAATTACTCTTAAAAATTTAGATGTGGACTTTAATGGTAAATTGTTGAAAAGGGCTGAATTTACAGTAGCTGAATTAAAATTAAAAGGAATGACTTTAAATAACGTTGATTTAGCATTTTCACAAGATGGATTAGAGATTACAAATGGAAAACTAATATTTGATAAATTAGGTGGAGAGTTCACAATTGATTCATTAAAAGTAGGTAAAGATAAAAGATTATCAGGAAAATTAAATCTAAATAGTATGAATTACAAAGGATTTAATTTAACAAATGCAACAGTAGAGTATGAAAATAACAGATTTGTAATGAGTGATGTAGAATTATCTACAAATACAACTAAGATAAAATTAAAAGAACTTTCATTTAATTTAAATGGAGAGGTTGAATTAACAGATAATATAGTTGAAGTTGCAGGAAATATAATAAAAGTATCGAATTTTGCAATTAATAGTGAAGGAATAGAGGGAACAGGTGAGATTGATTTAGATTCAAAAGTTGTAAATGGAAAAATTAAAATTGAGAATATGAAAATAGGTCACGATGGCAGAGTCTATGGAAAAGTTATAGTTTCAAATATGAAAGTAAATGATATGAATTTGAAATTGGCAAGCTCTGAATTTGTAGGCGATGGAATAGTTTTAAATGGAGAATTAATAAGTGCTGGAATGGCATATAAAGTTGTAAATTTAAAAATCAGTAAAGATGGAGTGCAGTTATTAGGAGCGGTATCTGTTAGTGGAGATAGTGTAATAGCTGGCTATCCTGTACAAGTTGAAAATGTAAGTTATGACAGCACAGGAAAAATCGCTATAATTAATGGAATATTAAAACTTCCTAATAATGTAGGTGTATTTAAGATTAATTCATTAAAATTAAATACAGAAACAGGAGAAATTGTAGAAGAGGCTGAAGTTTCAGGAAAAATAGCTACATTTAACGGATATAAAGTTGAATTAAGCAAATTGAGATTTGATAATAGTGGATTCTATATGAGCGGAGATATTCTATTCCCTTATGGAACTATTGCAAAAGCTGAAAATATAAAAGTTACACCAGAGGGAGAAATAAGCGGAAAAATATCAGCAGAAAATATTAAATTTAATGGATATGAAGTGAAATCAACTGCAATTGAAGTTAAAGATAGAGAGTTTATATTATCGGGAGATATGAAACTTCCTGGAAATGTAGATGGAACAATAAAACTTAAAGGGCTGCATATAGGATTTAATGGAAAAGTAAAAGTTGATAGTTTTGTAGCAACGGGATTAAAAGCATATGGCAGTGAAATTAATGTAACAAACGTATCATTTGATGATACAGGCTTAAAATTAGCAGGAGATATTAAATTGCCAGAAACAGTTGGTGGAGCAAAAGCTGAATTGAAAAATTTGCATATTTTGAGAGATGGAACATTTGTAGGAAATATAAGTGTAGGAAAAGTAAATTATAAAAATAGTTCAATAGAGATAGAAACAGCTAATTTCAGTAATGAGTATTTAATTTTATCAGGAAAATTGGCTAACAATAGTGCTGGAGAGTTGACAGTTAAGAGATTAATGGTCGCAAGAACTGGAAAAGTTTCATTTGATGAAATAAGTTATCAAGGAACAGTTAATGTTAGTGGATACCCTGTGTATATAACAAGCTCTGTATATAATCCATCTGAAGGAGCATATACAATTAATGGAGAATTAAACTTAAATGGTGGAATAGTAAAAATAAACAATTTACAAGTGGATACGTTGGGAGCAGATGCTAAAATAGTAAAAGCTGGAGAAATTGAGATTGGGAATATTAATATAGGACGAACATTAATAAAATCTACAAAAGCTGTATTGGATAAAGATGGTGTAAAATTAGATGCTAAATTTATTGTAGATGGAGTTGGGGAATTTGAAGGAAAAGATATATTAATAAAACCAGATGGAACGTATGAAGGAGAATTAACAGCAAAAGATATAAAAGTAAGAGGATATAAATTAGATGTAGTTTCAGTAAAATTAAACAATAATGGATTTGCAATTAATGGACAATTGACAATTCCAAAAGAGTATGGAGCAGGAGTTATAGCATTAAATAATTTACAATTAGATTATAATGGTGGATTTGAAGAGATTGCAGTAGCGTTAAATAATATAGAGGTTAGTGGATATAATTTAAAAAATGCAACATTCTATTTTAATAGAGATAATGGAATGGTAATAAATGCAACATTAAAAGTACCAAATAATGGATTGGTTTCAATAGAAAATATTGAATTAACATCAGATATGAAATTAAGAGGTGGAAAAGCAGCAGTAAAAGATATAAAAGTTGGTAGTAGTGTAATAAAAGTTGTATCAATAAACTTTGTAAAAGAGGGGATTGAGTTAGCAGGGGATTTTGAGAGAGAAAATAGTGATGGAACTAATTTAAAAATAGGTGTAGAAAAAGTACTTGTAGCTAAATCAGGAATAGATGTATCAGGAGCCTATATTAAAAATGCCAAATTGGGAGATTTCACTGTAAGTATTGATAAATTTGATTTTACAGATAAAGATGGAATGATATTAGATGGAACAATAGTATTACCTAAATCAGCAGGAAATGGAATTGTAATGGTAAAAGGGATAAGAATTGATGGAGCTAAAAACTTCTCTATTGATGAGATATCAGCAGGACACATTACAATAGGAAATTATGTAATAAAAAATGTGAAATTAACATTTATAAATAATGAATTGAATTTAGCAGGAGATGGATATGTAGAAACAGGTAATGGAACAGTTACATATGGAGTAGATAATATATTAATATCTAAATCAGATATTGCAATAGATAAACTTACAATACAAAATGTAGATATAGATGGGTACCATTTTGATGTAAATAATTTTTCATTTAAAGAGAATAAACTTTATTTGAGTATTAAAGGTGGATTGCCATATGGAGTAGTAATTGGAGTTAAAAACCTTATAATAGGAAAAGATAGTTTTGATTTAGATGGAATGAGTGTGGAGAATTTAAAAGTTGGAGATTGGAAAGTTGACGTAAAAGAGATAAGCTATATAAAAGGTAAATTCTTATTGGATTCAAGAATAAAATTACCAAAAACAGTTGGAGGAAACACGGCTAAATTAAAAATTGAGTTATCTAAAGAAAGTATGGCAGTAAATGCAGCAATTAATAAAATTACAGTTGGAGATTACAGTATAGCAATAAGAAATATTGGGTATAAAGATGGAGAATTTATATTAGCTGGAACAGTTAAAATACCTGGAAGTTACGGATATTTAACAGGAAATATAGACAATATGATAATCACAAAAGATGGATTTAGCAATGGAGTAGTAAGTATAGGAGCAGACTTAAATATCAAAGGGTTGAAACTGTACTTAAATCAAGCTAAATTAACAACAGATGGAGTAGTTATAGAGTATGCTAAATTTGCAGTTGCACATATATCTGATATAGAACTTGGAGCAGGAATAGGAGTAAAAAATCTTGTGATAAACTATAATGGAGATATAGATGGAGAATTAGTAGGAGCAAGTGTAAAAATAGGAGGATTTGCAGTAGGATTTGAGAACGCAAAATTAAAATCAACTGGTATATCTATAGTGAAAGCAGGAATAATGTTGCCATCGCCATTTAATACAGGTGTAAGTGTAAAAAACCTTATAATAAATGGAAATGGAATAACAATGCAGGGAGGAAAAGTTAGTTTACCAAATATAACAGTTGGTGGATATAATTTAAGCGGAATTTCAGCAGAGTTCGCATATACTCCAGTAGGATGGAGAGTAGTTGGAGATGGAGTCCTTGGAATACCTGGATATTTTGATGTAGAAGTAGGATTTATAGCAGAAAAAGATGGATTAAAACAATTATCAGCTAAGTCAAGTGCATTAATGATTCCATTAGGAAATACAGGATTTGAGATTTCAAATATGGGATTAGGAGTAGATTTGACAAAATATAGAGCAGTTGGAATAGTAAAAGTTTCAGCATATGGAACATTAGAACCAGTAGTAGATAAAGGGATAATAAAAACATTAGAAGGAGATTTAACACTTGATATTTCTACAAATGGAACAGCAAAAGGAACAAAACTAGAAGGTAGAGGAGATGTTACAATAGTAGGATTCCCAATGGCTGATGCAGGAGTTGCAATAGATTATTATGGAGTGTATGGAGATGGAGAATTAGACCCATTTGGATTAGGAGCATTATCAGTAAAAGGAGATTTTAAAGTATTATATACAGGGCAAGTATATATGAAAAATAGTGGAAATTTAACAATACTTGGTAGAAATTTTGTAAATACATCAATGGAATTAAAATATGATGATAGCTTTTATATGTTTGCAAAAGCAGGAATAGATGTGCCGTTAAAGGGAAAAGTTTTATGGAGTAGATTTGATTTTTCTACTAAATTTGATGGAAAATTTGGGGTATATCCAAGAACGGAGTATAAAGGTGGATATGCTAAAGGTGATGCTCATGGAACTCAATATATGAGATTGGGATTTATACATATGTCGCCTTCTATGAAGATGGATTTTTATGCAAATAGTAATAGGTTGGATTTTAATAGTAGGTTGGTTGATATAAGATGGAGTAGAGGACATTATCCGAGATTAAGTTTCTTTTAGGGAGAGATGGGACAGGACAGTTTAGGCTGTCCTGTTTTTTTGTGTGGGAAAAAAGGGGGGGAGTAATTGGAGATAATATTTTAATAGTGGCAGTATCAACAATTACAGAAGGTGTGTCAGAAGTTAAAGAGGGATATTTAAATATTTTAGTTCAAGACATAAAAGGATCTATTTAAGTCATAAAAGTGACTGTTCAGGTCGGGAAAATATCTATTGGGGACAAAAGTGAGGTTTGACAAAAGATTAATGGAGGAGTACAATAAATGATTAATAGAAATTAATCACACGAAATAGGTGACCCCACCGTCTGTTTTTGATTTTTGGGGGGAGATAGATTGAAAACAGCTCTCCTGTGGGTTGGCTGTAATATAATGATTTGATAGCAGAGAAAGATTACTGCTTAGATAAAAGCTTTGAAATAAATAATAATAATTTTAATTCAATTAGAAATATAAAACATAAAACAGCATTAATGCTCATATATTCATGTGGATTAAGAATTAGTGAAGCAGTAAATATAAAGACAGCGGATATAAACATTGACAGAGGATTAATAAATATAGTAAAATCTAAGGGAAATAAAGACAGAGTGGTAACTTTATCAAAACAATTTTTAATAAAACTAGAAGAGTATAAAAAGATATATAAACCAAAAAAATATTTATTTGAAGGAGGAAATGGGGTTGAAAAATATAGTACAAGGAGTATTCAATCAGTATTTAAAAAAGCATTAAAAGATGCAAATGTAAAAAGAAATTATACTGTACATAGTTTACGGCATAGTTATGCAACACATTTGTTAGAAAAAGGAACAGATTTACGCATTATACAAGAGCTATTAGGACATAAAAGTAGTAAAACTACAGAAATTTATACTCATGTAAGTAATAAATTGTTGGCGAAGGTGGTAGCACCATTTGATGATATTGAATTGTAAAATACGAAGTGATTTGCGTATATACAAACTATATGGATGGATATGCGAAGGTTTTATGCGTGTATAAACGAGTTAGGCGAAACTCAAGTCTAGGCTTAGTTTATGGATAATTATTTGTTAGAAATTAATATTTAAAAAATAAGAGGAGAGTGAATTAAATGAATCAAGATTTAAAAAGTATTATGCTTTCTTATATTGCAGGACTTTTGACTTCTGGAACGGTTGCATTTATATCAAGAAAATGTAATTCTTTTGAAGAGTGCATTATGGCTTTAAAAATATTAGTAAAAGCAAGAAAAGAAGTCAGACTTAGTGTTTCATACTTATTTAGGATAGAAATTGAAAACAAGTATTTATTGATAAAAGGGAATAGAATTGAACAGTTTCAACCTGTTGGAGGGGTGTATAAAGCCTACAGAAGTGCCGAAGGTTTGTTTAAAAAAATTGAAGTAAAAAAAGATAACGGAATAGATATAGATGGAGCTAGTGAAAATGATTTAAGAATAAAAGTAAAGAGTAAAAATGTATTAAGTTTTATAAGGTGGTTTAAAGAAAGAAAAAATAGAGAAATTAATGTAAATAGAGAATTTTATGAGGAACTTGTAGTATCTAATTTTATTGATAAAAGTGTTCTTGAGACTTTTAGCCCTGAATACTTAAAAACAGTATACACTGATTTAAAATATTCGACACATTTTAAATGTTATGAGATTTTAATTTATGATATATTTGAAATTAAATTAGATAGTCAATATGAAGAAATGTTAAAAAACGAAATCAACACAAAAAGAGGAAATCTAATATTAGCTACAGATGATGAAATTGAAAGTGAAAACATAAAAATAGATGGCATATCTAAAAAAATTGGAGAACATAGTAAATATATAATCTGATAAAAGGAGGGAAAAGGTGTTTATAGAATATGAAGATATAAATGATTTCTTTAATGAAATATCAAATGATTTAGATATTCCAGATTCTTACTATGAAAAAGCAGACAAAAGTTATAAATCACTTGGAAGTTTTTTGTTAAGAGATGATTCGTTAATAAAAGAGTATGCTCCAGATGTATTTCTGCAAGGTTCATTTAAGTTAGGCACAATGATAAAACCTATTTCAGAAAATATTCATTATGACATAGACCTTGTTTGTAAGCTATCAAATATAAATAAAAATGAAATTACACAAGAAGATTTGAAGAAAAAAATAGGAAAAGAAGTTAAACAATATGTAAAAACAAAAAATATGATAAACGAAGCTATAGATGGAAAAAGATGTTGGACATTAAACTACCACGATGAAGCACAGTTTCATATGGATATTTTACCTTGTCTAAATAACAGAAGAACATTTGAGGAACTTTTAGAAAAATACAGTATGAATACTGATTACAAGGAAGAAGCTATTGCTATTACAGATAAAAACTCAATATATTATAAAGTTATAAGCGATGAATGGGAAACCAGTAATCCTAAAGGGTATTATAGATGGTTTATGAAAAAAATGAACTTTGAAGATAAAAAAAGGAAATTTGCGGAACAATTAATGGAAAGTGTAGAAAACATTCCAGACTATAAAGTAAAGACACCTCTACAAAAGGCAGCTCAAGTATTAAAAAGACATAGAGATTATAGTTTTAAAGGAAAAAAAGATAAGCCTTCATCAGTTGTAATAACAACGTTATTAGGATTGACATATAATGGTTCGGAAAACATACTTGACATTATAAGTAATATGATTGAAAATATACATTTATTTTTAATAGAAAAAGATGGAAGGTATTATCTAACTAATCCTGTTAATCCATTAGAGAATTTTACAGATAAATGGAATACAAACAAGAAAAGAGCTTTTTTTAGATGGATAAATACGGTTAGTGAAGATTTGCTTTTTTACAATAAAAAAATTAATTATTATGGTGATAATGTTATTGATAAAATGAAAGAAATATATAATATAAAGAAAAGCAAATATATAAAAGGTAGTAGTGAGTTGATAAAAAAAGAAAAGCATATAAAAAGAACAAAGTGGAATATGCTTAACAAAACAGAAGTTGATATAATAGCTTATAAAAAAGAGTCAAAAGATATTATTTCGAAGAGGTTTAAGAGTGGAGAAATTGTAAAAAAAAGTTCAGATTTAAAGTTTAAGGCAAATGCTAAAAATATAAAAGATTATGAAATGTTTTGGCGAGTAACAAATACTGGTTATGATGCAGAAATTGAGAACAACTTAAGAGGGGATTTTTATGAAAGTGAAATTATAGAAGGAGATAAAGTAAGAGAAGAAAAGGCAAAATATTTTGGAAGTCATTTTATAGAATGTTTTTTGATAAAAGATAATGATTGCTATGGAAAAAGTGATGTATTTGTTGTTAATATACTTTAGGTTAAATTTTTAGTGAGCGTTAACCTGTCGACTTGAGATTCGCCTAACCTCGAGGTACACGACATACGAATCGGCAAGCCCTAGCGGGACGTATCTAAGCTCGCTGGCTACGCAAAATGGGGAAAAGATATTGGGTACAGCTCTCTACGATACTCTAATGCCTCTCGCACGTCGTGTTACCTGAATACCGTTAGGCAAGATTGTTGAGCGCGGTCGCGCCCCCCAATCTTGCCTAACGCCGTGGCGGGCTTCCGCCCGTCAGTTAGCCACCGATTGTTCCGCTAACGCTCCACAACCGTCGCCTAACTGACGGGTAAACGAAATCAATTCGCCTAAGAAAACTAAAGTTTTCTAAGACTCATTGACTTTTCGCTTACCCGCCACGGCGTTGTATGTCCAGCAAAGCTGGGCATATCCAGTGGGTGAAAGTCCCACCAGAGTAAAAGTCAAAGCTCTGTAGCATGAATGGCAATGTGGTGGAAAACCTAAACATTGAAGTCCATTGACAAAGGAAGTTTTTTAATCATCATAATTCTATAAATACTTCTGAGGTAATTAAAAAACTTCTTAGGTATCTAAAGGATATCGAGCAAGTATACAGACCGTAACATCAGTGAACGCATATTAGCTTCGAAAGCGGGTTAATTTGGTGGTTGAGCTTTTAGCGCCTAAGCGAAAACAGAATGAATAAATGAAATTGACTGATACATTTATTTACACCAACGGAGTATTAGCGATGGTATGTATACAAGGATATACTTGGAACTGGAGAAGCCTTCCTTCTTCCTGTGAGAAATCACTTGAGCAATTAAATTCTATAACTGCAAACTAGAAAATGAATTGAAAAAGAAGATGGTGGCGGATGGGTTCGTAGTAGCAAAAATTATAAAGACAACATAACTTCATATAGCAAAGGGACTCTACTATTAATAAATTCTCTGACATATAGGAGGTAAGGGTGAAATGATAAAAACATCCATAAATTTACAAGAGTTGAGAAAGAGAATATATTTTAAATCTAAAGAGGAAAAAGCAAAAGAAGTAACCAAGCAAAAAGGTAAATATTATGAGCTAGATTATGCTAGATTTGCAGATGATTTAGTAGTAACAGTATCAAGTCATTCAAGTATGAGAAGGTTGTTAAGTAAGGTAATTGAAAGGTTGAAAGAAGAATTTGAGAAAATAGAGGTAACAATAAATAAAGAGAAGTCAAGAGTAGTAGATTTGAAAAAAGGTGGAGTAATAAACTTTTTAGGATTTACAATGAAAAGGCGAAGGAATAAAAGTGGGAAATGGGGAATACTGACAATACCACAATCAAAGAAGAGGAAAGGATTGTTAGAAAAGATAAAAGAATTAATAAGAAGACATAGAACACTAGGAATATTCCAAATACTGGTAAATGAACTAAATACAACATTAAGAGGTTGGGTAAATTATTTTTCAATAGGGAATTCATCAAAGTGTTTTTCATATGTAAGAAATTATGTGGAGAAGAAATTGAGAAGGTATCTAATGAAGCAACGAGGGAAAAAGGGATATGGCTGGAAAAAATGGAGTAATGATTGGCTGTATAATGAAATAGGGTTATTTGATAACTATAAAGTAAAATATATACCAGAGTGAAAGTTAAACCAGAATAAACTTATATGATTTGAAAAGAAGTTAATAGGAAAGCCGTATGCGGGAGAACCGCACGTACGGTTTGAGGTGGCGGGTTCTGAAAACATAGTTTGGCTGTGCGTCAGAGCTCGACCCTACATATGACATTTTGGACAATTGATTATAAGGAGTAAAAAGATGAATAAAAAATTACTTATTATCAAAATAACCCTTTGGTGGGGCATTGTAGCTGATTTATTTGAAACTATCAGAATGATTTTCCCACAACTCTTTATTAAAACTACAGGTGCGACTTTATCATTAAATGATGGAATTAGATTTACATTATTATATGGTGCTCCTGTAATGTTAGGTTGGATAATTATCTTGTTTTGGGCAAGTCGGAAACCAATTGATAGAAGAGGTGTGTTTTTATGCCTAATGCCTGTAATTATATCCTATTTTATTGTTGAAATAATGAGTGTAAATTTAGGAAGACTAAGTTTAAATCAAACTATTCCAACATTCATACTTCAATCTGTATTATTGAGTTTAACAATAATCAGCTATATTTTTGCTCGAGAGATGTCAAAAAAAAGATAAATAGTACAGTGAAAGTCCAAAACGTCATATAACAAGGAATATGAGATTACGCCTTCGGCTCCATCCAAATTGCCTTTGGTCGCAAGCTCCCGACGGAAACTTCTCATATTCCTGGAACGTTAGCTACAATTTCAAACTGAATATGGAGGAACAATGGAAAGAGATTTATTAATTAAAACGATTATTGAAAAAGCCAACAATTTGAACGATTCAGAAACTATTAAAAAATTCTATAATAATGAATTTAATGATTATTACAAAATTAATTATCAAACACTTAAATCAGAACCGAAAATATATTCTTTAATTACTATTTCTAAACTTAACAGAGGTGGAAGAAGTAGAAAAATAAAAAATATTTCAATTAATTTAGGAGATACTATTACTGCATTAGTCGGATTTATATCTGGTGGAATTGGTTCCACACTAGATAATCAATACGGCATATTTTTTAATATTTTCTCTGGTGTTTCTGTTTTATTAACTGCAATATCCACAATAAATAAAACTATTGATCTTAAAATAGGTGTTAAAGAAGGAATTACTATGTGGGTTTTACATTGCTTAAAATATAAACAATCTCCAGAAATAAAAGGTGATTTGACTGTCGATAATATCTTTTTAAACGTAAATATGTTACTAAAAAAATATGATATGAACGACCTAAAAATGGGTGATTTAGAACTCATTTTAGATAATTTGAAACTAATGAATTGTGTAGAAAAATCAAATAATAACTGGATTCCTTGTGAAATAGTTATACTAGAAACGCCTAAATAATATATAAGTGAGGTCTTAACATGAATTCCCTAGCAAAAAAACACTTTTTTGAAACATTTCCAAATAAGCATTTTCAAGAAGAATTTTCTAATGTTTATGCATATGGAATTAAAGAACAGATTAATTCAGGTAAATTAACAGAGGAAGATATGTATGTAGATACACTAGAAAATTTCTATTTAAGAGTAAAAAATAGAAGTTTAAACTATAGTAATGATTATCTAACGGATATTTTACTTGAGAAAATCTTTCACAACATTCCTCAAGAAATTTCTAAAGAAATCACTAATACTTTTGTTGGAGTTAGTGTATTCGATTCTTCGCTTAACGCATATGCTTATCAACAATTTGACGACAGTAGTTATTTAATTGTGTATACGACTAGCTTGATGAATAAAATTTCAATAGTCTTATGCATTATAACTTGCTATATCTGTGAAAGAAATTATCATTTCAATTTAAACACTTTAAAAGAGTTATTTCTAGAGCAATTAACTTCTGATTATAACGAAATGATTAATATTCAAGAAATTATCGACGACCTACTAAAAACTAGTTTAATTCATGTTAGAGAAGATTTTGACAGAATTTTTGGAAAATTACACGAATATTCAACTTGCTTTGTGTTAGGGCATGAAATAGGACATCATTTCTTTTTACATACTAAAAATATTGACTTAAAAGAGAATCTTAATATTTTATCAGAAAATATTAAAAATAACCACATTAATGAATTATATTGCGATAAATTCAGTGCTTTTATAACATTTGAGACTTTTGCTAAAGACCAAAAAAATTCTGCTTTGGAGATAATCGGAATCGTATCAGCACTCTTAGCATTAACTTTAGAAGAAAATTTTTACGAACATTCTACAACACATCCATCTTTTAAAAATCGATTTGATATGGTTTTTAATTATTTTAATGAGCGTTTTCCAGATTATAAACTAAAAGAACATATAAGTGACTTTTTTCTTTGTTGTGATTTGTTTTATGATAAAGATTTTTTAGATGATAGATGGTGGGAAAATTACTACAGCTAACACAACATCAACTGACATGAAAATCACACGTCAGTTAGGCTGAAATAACGTTATGTGCAAGACAAAGTCAAAATCTAGACATAGAATAATAATAAGGAGAAAAAATATGAAGAAAAAAGTAGATTTAAATATAAAAAGCATTTTTTACAAAGGAGAATTTTTGGTAATTAATGCAGAATTTATAAATAATGATAACATTATTGCCTTTAATTTTAAGGATATTTATATAAAAATAATAGGGAAAAATGGAGATGATGTTGTTACAACTATTATTAATGGAGAAAACTTAAATAAATTATTATTAAAAGCAAATGAGAAAAAAGATTGGATATTTGAAGTTGAAAACCCAAATTATACTGATATTAGTAAATATAAATGGGAAACTAATTTACAATTCCTTTTTAAGGAAAATACGTCAGAAACAGAAGAAATTGAAAATGAAAATAGTCAGACAATAACTAATATAGAGAAAGAAGGGGAAAGTTTAATGGAAGAGGGAAAAAGCACAATAAAAAGTAAATTTGAATATGATGTTGCGTTTTCATTTGCAGGAGAAGATAGAAAATATGTAGAAAAAGTTGCAGAACAACTAAAAGATAAAATAAATATATTTTATGATAAATTTGAAGAAATTGATTTGTGGGGGAAAAATTTATATACGCATCTTAATGAAATATATAGTAAAAAATCAAAATATGTTGTTATGTTTATTTCAGAGCATTACTCAAAAAAATTATGGACAAACCATGAGAGACAAAGTGCTCAAGAAAGAGCATTTAATGAGAATAAAGAATATATTTTACCTGCAAGATTTGATAATACAGAAATTCCTGGTGTCCTAAAAACAGTTGGCTATATAGACTTAAAAAAGATTGATGAAATTGAATTTTCTAATATAATTCTGAAAAAAATTAAAAAATACAAAGAAGAGGAAGTTCCTGAGAAAAATTCAAAAAAAAATGAGAAAAATATATCCTTAAATCAAAAAATATATAAATCAGATATTGAATTGTATAATAAAATTAAAGAAATCATAAAAAATAGTGTGGAATTTTCTAAAGATTGGGATTTCGGGTCACCGCACAGGGATAATAGTTTGAATGGATTGTTCCACATAGAATTACAATTTGAATCGCCAGATTTTGAATTTATTAATGAAAAACTTGAAATTATTAAAAAAGAATTATTTGAGTCTATAAAAAAATTTATCTTAAGTGTTTCTATTAATACTTTTCCAAAAGGAAATGGTTTTCAAGAGATTCCTTATGAATGGAGTTATGAACAACCAGAATTATTTGAGAAAACTAGAAATGAAATAAATTCTTTAGCTGATGAAATGTGGAAGAAATACTGTAATTTTGTAAAAATGGGAAGAATTTGTTTAGAGCTATAAAAAAAGAGTCCAGCACATAACATATGATAGACTATATCTTTTCGGTGGTTCGCAAGCTCACGAATCTCAAAGACATCGCCTAATCATAGAGACGTTATGTGTCATTAAAAAATTATTGGAGGAAATCACAGAATGAATATTTTAGTATTTGTTAAGGAAATATTACCGTATGGAGTTTTTGTATTTTTAGCAATTTGGTTTGGTGATCAAATTAAAATTCTTATTCCAAAAATATCGAAACTGATATTTAAAGATAATCAAGTTGTTTTTGATCAAGCAAAAAAATCCGAACAAGATGTTATAAATAGGTATATTTGTAAAAAGTGTTCAAATCTTGTAAAAATGGGTAGCCTATGTGCTAAATGTGGAGAAAAAATAGGCGAAGAAAATACAATAGATTTATTAGTTTACACAAAAGCAATTCATGCAATTGAAAAATGTGTTTGTCCTGTGTGTGGCAATGGAATTTTAGGAAAAACTACATATGTATGTCCAAATTGTGGGTTTGGATTTGAAGCAAAAGGAAAAAAATCATCTACATTTCAAGTATTAAAAAGAGAAATTGGAGTACTTGCAACAATATATTTACTATTAGGGGCTTTTATATTTCCTGCGATAATTTATATTTTAGTAGAAAAATATTTATATATAGATTTAACTAAAAATACATTTGGAGTTATAATTTATTTTGTTGGAGCAATTATTCCGGTATTATTGATAGCTATAAATTTGAATAAAGATGAAAGAAGAGAAAGAGGACTTTATAGAATTGTTAAAAAATATAAAAAAATTGAAAGTGATGCAAACTGAATAATAGTTTTATTTTAAAGAAAATAAACGACACATAACAGCGTATAAATGCAATCCTTTCGCCGTGTGTGCTATCGCACATATTCTGCACGATCGGCAGTTCGCAAGCTCATGCAAGTAAGCGTAAATATTGGGTATGCCTCTCTTTGCCATATCGGGAAGACGGCTCAAGGACTGCACTTATACGCGAGACGTTATACAACAGTGCGACCAGCCCTTGAAATAAAAGGGATAAGCTACATTTTAGGCTGTCTAAGTCGCTTTAAATAAATATAGACCTTTGGACTACCCTATCCATTTGGGGTAACTCTACCTCAATGTCATCAAGCTAAGGATTTTATAAAAACTCTACTCCTCCCTTGTTGTAGGTTTCTCTTATCTAAGAGAAACCTATAGCGTGGATATTTGGCTTTTTTAATGCTTTTTTCTCAATATTCTGCACTTTAGTTTTCTCTTAGCCAAGAGAAAACGCTAAGAAGGAAGGAGTTGGTCTTTTGATTTGCATTAATTCCCCTTAGCTTGATGACATTGAACTCTACCTACAGGTGCGTGACTGGTAACGGTTGGGTGCTAAGCTGTAGGGACAATATGAATAATCTGTTAGCCTATAGGCGGAGGTTTTGTTAGAGTAAATATATTTCTATGGTTAACATATGTGAACTAATGCAAGCTTCGTTAAACGTGGGCAGTGAAATAAGGCTGATACACTGTGACCAAAAGGTGTAAGATGTGGTTGATAGTCTTTTTCGTACCTATCAACAAATGGACTAATATCTTCGGAGTAAAGTTAGAACCTAAGGAAATATGAATTGGCTAAAATGTAGAACTGGGTAAGCCCTACAGTCTCTCATTTGAGTAGGTTTTCTGTGAAGAGAATACAATGATTGGAGAGTAAAGGAACAGTAGAGAAAGCGAATGACATTTTGTAATGAAATGTATAGAGGTTCGAAATTTGCCTCATTCTGAAAGGAAGCATGGTTATCTAAGGCAGGAAAGGATTGAAACTTTATAAATATAACAAGCCAAATAACTCAAAATCATAAGGAGTGGGCGACTATAGACAGACCAGAAGCAACTTTCAAATGGGAAATAATTGATTGAACAGAAGCCGGAAGAAAAGTTAGTAAACTTCAATCACGGATAGCTAAAGCAATTATTAAAGGTAAAAATGCTCTTGTAAAGAAATTACAATACTTACTTACAAAATCTTACTATGCAAAATTATTAGCAGTAAAGAAAGTAACATCAAATAAGGGAAAAAGAACATCAGGAGTAGATAAAGAAATATGGTCAACTCCAGCCCTTAAGTATATCAACGCCCAAAAATTAACTAACAAGAAATACAGGGCAAAACCTCTTAAAAGGATATTAATACCGAAATCCAACGGAAAAACAAGACCTTTGGGAATACCAACTATGTTTGATAGAGCAATGCAAGCATTATATTCATTAGCATTAGACCCGATATCAGAAAGCACAGCAGATAAAAACTCTTATGGATTTAGAAAATGTAGAAGTACAAACGACGCAGCAGATCACATTTTCAAATGTTTAGCAAAAAAGGACTCTGCTCAATGGATTTTAGAAGGTGACATAAAGGGGTGCTTCGACAATATAAATCATAAATGGATTATTGATAATATACCATTAAATAAGAAAATTTTAAAACAATTTCTTAAAGCAGGATTTATATACAAGAAAGATGTCTTTCCTACCAAAGAAGGAACACCTCAGGGTGGAATAATCTCCCCCATCTTAGCAAATATGACGTTGGATGGTATTGAAAAAATGATTAAACTAAAATATTGGACAAGCCCAAGTGGAAATTCGATTAACAGAAAATATAACAGCAAAAATCGAATAAACTTTATTCGATACGCTGATGACTTTGTTGTAACTTCAAGAAGCAAAGAAATACTTGAAGACATAAAATCAATGATAAAAGAATTTCGTGAAACTAGAGGCTTGGAGCAATCAGAAACGAAAACTTTAATAACTCATATTGATATTGGGTATGACTTTTTAGGTTTTAATTTCAGAAAATACAAAGGGAAATTATTAATTCAACCATCAAAGAAATCAATTAAGAATATTGTTAAGAAGATAAAATCCGTTGTTAAAAAGCATACTACTTCAAATCAAGATGAATTGATAAAATCATTAAATCCAATAATAAGAGGCTGGTGTAACTACCATAATAGTATCTGCTCAAAATTAACCTACCAAAAATTAGATAGACACATTTTCTTTTATCTGTGGAGATGGGCAAAACGAAGACATCAAGATAAGTCTAAGCAATGGATAAAAGATAAGTACTGGAAGACTATTAGTACTAGAGATTGGATATTTTCTGATGGAGAAAACAAGTTAATGTTTGCAACAGAAACAAAAATAATCAGACATTGTTTAATTAAAGGTAACGCAAATCCTTATCTAAGAGAATATGATGATTACTATTAAAAGAATTGCTGCGAAGATAAGAGCATATATTTAATTTATTATTGTTGCCAATTTGAAAGTTGGTTTTAGATAGCTTGAGCTGTATGACGTGAAAGTGTCACGTACAGTTCTGATGGGGGAAGGGCGAAGTAATTCGCCTGACCTACCAGACGAAGTTGTCTAGGTTTAATTTATAATGTAGTTTAAGTCATTCATAGTTTAAAAAAAGAAAAAAATATGTTAAAATGTAATAAGCTTTAAAATATGATTTGGAGGTTTATTTGTGATACCAAAATGTCAAATATTTACACCATTAGAATATGTAACAAAATTACTTGATATTGCTGAATATAAGGAGTTTTTATATGGTAAAAAAATATTAGAAAATTCTTGCGGAAATGGTAATATATTAGTTGAAATAGTAAAAAGGTATATAGCTGATTGTATTGAAAAAGGATTTTTGCTTGATGAAATAAAGAATGGGTTAGAAAATGATATTTATGCTTTTGAAATTGATTTAGCTCATTCAGAAGAGTGCAAGAGAAGGCTTAATGAAATTGTTAATTTTTATAACATATATGAAGTGAAATGGAATATAAATAATAATGATTATTTAAAAAATATAGATAATCAAAAATTTGATTTTATAATTGGAAATCCACCCTATATTATGTACAAAGAGTTAGATAATGAAACTAGAAAATTTTTAAAAGAAAAGTATAAAGTTTGTGAAAATGGAAAATTTGATTATTGTTATGCTTTCATTGAGAAAAGTATAAAAGATTTAAAAACTAATGGAAAAATGTCTTACTTGATACCTGGAAGTATTTTTAAAAATGTTTTTGGTAAGAATTTAAGAAATTTTTTATTACCCCATATTAATGAAATTTATGATTATTCAGAAAAAGCATTATTTACTAATGTTTTAACTTCATCAACGATATTAAATCTTGAAAAGGATAGCAATAATGATGAAATTATTTATCATAATATTATTATGGAGAATTCAAAAAAAATTCAAAAAATAAAATTAGGAGAAAAATGGATATTTCATAATATAAAATTTTCTTCTTCTAAAAAGAAATTTGGAGATTACTTTAAAGTTTCTAATAGTGTAGCAACTTTGTCGAATAAAGTCTTTATAATAGATAAATATGAGGAAGTTGATGAAAACTATATAAAAGTTGAGGAGTTTTTAATAGAAAAAACTTTATTAAAAAAAGCAGCAAGTCCAAAAGGGATGTCTAAAAATAAAAATGAATATATAATTTTTCCGTATTATTATACTAATGAAAATAAAATTAAAAGGTACTCAGAAGTTGATTTTGTAAAAAGATTTCCAGAAGCCAAAAAATATTTAATTAGTAGAATAGAAGAATTGGAAAAAAGAAAGTCTGATAAAAATTCTTCTTGGTTTGAATATGGAAGAAGTCAAGCTTTAAATCATTTAAATCAAGACATGTTAATATTATCATCAATAATAACAGGAAATGCTAAAATATATGATATTGATAAAGAATATATTCCATATTCAGGATTTTATATTACTAAGAAAGATAAATATGGACTTGAAGTTGCAAAAGAAAATCTTATGAGTAAAGAATTTTTAAACTATGTTAAAGGTATTGGTATTAGTGCTAGTGGAAATTCAAAAAGAATTACAGTAAAGGATATAGCAGAATTTCCATTATTTAAAATATAATTTACGGCTTTATTTTGGGGAGGTTATTTGTGAAGAAATTATTATTTACTATAGAAGATAAAGCGATTGCAGAATTATTTGGAAGACAAAACTTTAGTACAAAAGAATCTGCAATATTTGAATTGGTAAAAAATTCATATGATGCTGGTTCAAAAGAATGTATTGTTGAAATAAAACAAACTGAAAACGAAGAGTTTATAAAGATTATTGATTTTGGTTGCGGGATGAATGAAGAAGATATTAAAAAAAATTGGATGCATGTAGGAAAAAGTAATAAAGGTTACATTGATGAAAAAATATCTAAGAGAGTGCTAGCAGGAGCAAAAGGTGTTGGAAGATTTGCTTTAGCTAGATTAGGAGATGAAATAGAAATGACTTCTCAGAAATTAGATAGTTATCCTATTATTTGGAAAACAAATTGGGAGTCATCTTCAATTTTAAACTTACCTAATAAAATTAAGTCTGGAACGGAAATAAAAATTAAAACTTTAAGAGAAAAATGGAAAGAAAAAGATAAGGATAAATTAATTGAATTTTTGAGTAGAGCATATTATGGCAATGAAATGAAAATTTCAGTTATTTATAACGAAACAAAGGAAGAAGTACAAGAATTATTTTCTAAATTAAAAATGGGGATAAATTATACAAGCAAAATTTTATTAGATTATGTATCAGAAGATAATACTTTGAATATTGAAGTAGTATCAGATGAGTTTAAAAAAGAAGTACAAGAAATTTCTAATGATTTCAATATTTTGAATTTTAATATGACTAAAGATATGAGTGAAGAGCTTAGTTCTAATATATTAAAAGAAGAATTTACAAAAGAAACTTTAACAGATGTAGGAAGTTTTAAAATGGAGTTATATTTTGCTATGGATAGAGTTCCAGTAGATGCAACAGAAAAATTTATGTATAAACATGGAACTTTAATTGATCCAATAAAGTCTGGGATAATTTTATATAGAAATGCATTTAGTATTTCGTCACTAGAAGGAAAAAAAGATTGGATTGGATTAGGAGCAAGAGCAAGAAAATCACCTGCAGCAGCAACCCATCCTACTGGAGCATGGAGAGTTCGTGCAAACCAATTATCAGGGTTCGTTCAAATTGATAAAAAGAGGAATAATTTTTTAATAGATTTAGCTAACAGACAAGGGTTAGAAGAAAATGAATATTATGAATCTTTTTTAAAAATAATTGACTCAGGAATAAAAGAATTTGAAAGATATAGACAAAATATTATTCGTGTAATAGATAAAAAAAATAAATCTTTGACTGAACTTGAACCCAAAAAGACAAAAATAATGGATCGTTTTATAAAAAATCCAAAGATAATTGAAAGATTACCTAAAAAAGATATAAAAAAATTAGCTACTGAGATGGAAACTATAAAAAAGACAGTAACTCAGCAAACAAAAGAATCTAAAGAAAAAGAAGCAAGATATAAATATGATGTTAGAATATTAAATTCTTTAGCAACTCAAGGATTAAAAGCTGGAGCAACTGCTCATGAATTTCATGCAGATAGAAATAAATTAGCTAAAGGGACAACTCTTATTATAGATGCATTAAAAAAATATGAGTATTGGGAAGAATTAAAATCCCCAGATAAGACTAAATTTGCTTATGCTAATGTTCCACAATTGCTTTTAAGTCTTGATAAAATTAATAAAAAATTAGGTATTTTTTTAGATACAATATTAAAGAAAATGAAAAAAGATGCTTTTACTTCTCCAATAAAATCATTAGAAAAAGAATTAAAATTTATTATTAATAATTGGAAAAAAGATTATGAGTGGTTAGAAATAAAATTAAATGGAAAAAACATAGAATTAGATAAATATTCTTTTACTGCAGATGTATTAGATGTAATATTTGATAATTTAATTTTAAATAGTATACAAAATAATCAATTAAAAGATAAATTAATTATAGAAATAGATTATTTAATTAAAAATAATGTTATTAATTTTAGCTATAAAGATAATGGAATAGGATTAAATAAAAAGTACTTAAAAAATCCATTTAAAATACTAGAAGTACATGAAACATCTAGAAAAGATGGACATGGACTAGGGATGTGGATTATTAACAATACCCTTCAAATGTATGGAGGTCAAATTGATAAAATATTAAATGATGATGGATTTAAATTAGAATTTCAATTTATTGGAGGTTAAAAGGTGAATAAAAAAGAAATAATAAAAATATGTTATATTGATGATGATTTTGATGTTCAATTATCAAAATATTTAGTAGAAAATTATATAGTTGATAAAAAGGATAATATTGAAATAGATTATAGCGAATATAAATTTAATACAGAGGATAATTATAAAAAATTATTAAAAAAAGATATTGTAAAACAAGCAAATATTATTCTTATTGATTCAAGGTTATTCGAAAATATGTCAAATAAAAAAACTAAATTCACAGGAGAAAAGTTTAAAATAATTTTAAGACAAATTTATCCTTTTATTAAAACAGTTGTAATTAGTCAAAATGAAACAACTGAGGAATCTTCTGTTGTTAGTAAATTTAAACAAGCAGAGAGTAAAGGAATAAGTTTTGTTGAGCATTATGATGACAATTTAAAAAAAATATTAGATGAAAATATAAAGTTTATTTTAGAAGAAAGAAAAACTTTAGAAGAATTAAATGATGATGAATTCATTGATGAATTATTATTAGAAACAATAGATAAAACATTTAATGGATTAGAATCCTATTCTGAATTTGAAAAAAAGGAATTAGATAATTTGATAGAAGTTTTTGAAGAAGTGAGGTCTCATTATGATAATCAAAAATGATTATAGAAATACTTCATATACTTTGGTAGATTTTTCTATTGATGATAAAAAAGAAAAGTTTATGAAAGAATTTAGGAAAAAACATAAAAGGGCAAAAAATGTATATACAATAGTTAAAGAAAAGCAAAATGAATTTAATAGACCATTTAGAGAAATTTATAATAATAGATGTGTTTATTGTGGTGTTACAAATCAAATAATTACAGATTCTAATTTTGAAGTAGACCATATCTTTCCAAAATCAAAAGAAGGAGAAACTTCAATTAATGTAAATGGAATTGATAATATAGCTTCAGCTTGTAAAACTTGTAATCGAGGAAAAAGTGATTATACTTGTAAGGATGAAAATTTTGATAAAATAAACCCTGATAAAAACTTTCTTCCACATATATTTTTTAGAGAAAAGGATTATTCGATTCAAATAAAAACTGATTATATTTTAAATGATGATATAAAGGCTTTATATAATGCTCTTGAATTTGGAACACAACTTAGAAGAATAGATTATTTAGTTATGCAGTTAAAAGACTTTTGTGAAAAATATTCAGAGGAATCTATTATTGAAAAGATGAATAAAATTATTTCAAAATTAGAACAAAATCGTAGAGAAATATATTAATATAGTTAAGATAAAAGCTGGCTTTTCTAGCCAGTTTTTATAGATTAATGAAGACCAGGACAACTTCCTATCCTATAACATCAGGCTACAACGCAACTGCGATCGCCAAGCCCAGTTCTTAGCTTGATGACATTGATCCTTCCGCTAACCTTGAGGTATATAAGATATACAAATCGGCCTTAACGTGATAGGACTAAGCTCACCAAGCTCTTCGCATCATATTACCGTGGAACCATTACACGAAAACTAGGAAGGAAGTTATGGACAGATTAATCAAAGAAAATAATGACCAAAAGTAATTCTTGAAAATATAAACAATGAAATTTATGATGAAAACATAGTACATGAATTAGATGCAATAAGAAATGGTTGTTATACAAATTCAAGTGAATTTTTAGGAGAAAGTTTATTGGTGTTGAGAAAAATAATAAAAAATAAAATGTGTTCAAATAATTATGTAACCGAAAGAATAAAAAAGGTTATTAAAGAAATCGAATATGTTTTTATAATTAGTAAGAGAGGTTGATATGGTATGAATAATATTGAATTATCTAATCAATTAGAAAGAATAAAAATTGATAGTAGTAGATTATTTATAAATAAAGAGGTCGACTGTTCGTATTGTTTAATAAAAAAAGGTAGAAAATGGATTTTTTTCTTTACAGAAAGAGGAGAAAGAAGAGAAGAAAAAACTTTTAAAGATGAAGATAGTGCTTGTAACTATGCTTTGAATTTTATTAAAAATATGTATTTAGAAACAGATACAAAAGAAAGACTAAAAAATAATCCTGTTTTAATAAGGAATTGCATTGAAGCGATTAATTTATTAAGAAACAATGATGTTATAATTGATGATGGATTATTAAAAAAAGAGATAAGTGAAATAGAAAATAAATATAATATTGTTTTTCCGCCAGATTTAAGAGAATTTTACTCATATGGTTTACCAGTTTCTAAAGGTTTTATTAATTGGAGAAATAGTGATCCTGAATATATTAAAACAATAAAAGAAAGGCTAAGTTGGCCATATGAAGGAATTATTTTTGATATAAAAAATAATAAGTTTTGGATAGAAGAATTTGGAGAAGAACCAACAGAAATAGATGAAAAGATTCGCAAGTTTTCAGAATACTTTAAGAAAGTACCAAAACTTATTCCTATATACGGTCATAGATATATTCCGATAGAACCTTATGAAGAGAATAATCCAATCATATCAGTATATCAAACGGATATTATATTTTATGGAGAAAATTTGTTTGATTATTTTAAAATAGAATTTGGTAAAAAAAATTATGAAGTTGATTATAATAAAGTTAAAAAGATTAGATTTTGGAGTGAAGTTGTTGAATGAAATTTGAGGAGCCATCGTGTAACACGGTGTATATTCCATCTTTTCACAGGTGCATAGCGTAAATTAGGA
Source organism: Haliovirga abyssi (assembly GCF_030295325.1). GTDB lineage: Bacteria > Fusobacteriota > Fusobacteriia > Fusobacteriales > Haliovirgaceae > Haliovirga > Haliovirga abyssi. The sequence goes on from NZ_AP027059.1 coordinate 83,386, forward strand.
ACAAATTAGGTACTGTTCAAAGACGGCATATTACACCGGGAACGTTATTAGAGATTTTTTTATTTCTCTAGAGATTTAGTTGGCTTCCTGTCAACATTTAAAAATTATAATGTAATGAGATGCTATCTAAATAAGAAAAGTAAAAGATTGGAGTGTGATATAATTGAAAAATAAAATTATTATTAAAAAAATTTGGAATGATGATGATGTAATTGAGTTTGAAATTTATTTAATTGATGAAAATTTTAAATTTAGAACAACTGTATATACTGGGAATTTTGAAATATCTGAAACCTATAAAAAATTAATTGAATTTGGCAGTCTGATACCTAATAAGAAAAGCTTAATTGAACTTGGAGGATTTGGGGAGAAATATGCTAATGGAGCAATAAGTTTGGAATTACAATGCAATTCACGAGGTATAATTCATTTGGAGATAGAAATGGAAACTGAGTTTTATGAATTTAATAAAAGAAATATTTCAGATAAATTATTATGCCATAAAAAAACTGATCCAGCACTATATGATAAATTTGTTAAAAATTTCAAAAGAATTGAAAAATTTGAACTTGGAGAAGAAATTGAGTTTGAATTAATCTAAAATTATATTGAAAGAATTATTATTTATTTGTGGAGGAAAAATGTTTGAAATTAAAATTTTAGAAGACTTATCAAAGAGCGGTGAATATTCTGAATATAATTTTGGGAAGACTAATGACTTGCTATGGATTTTGTTTTTAAATTTAGAGACAGGAGAAGAGTGGATAGGAAAATTTGATATTGGGATTAGAAATAAAAGTAAGATAAAAATTTTTCAAAATAATACTGCTATAATTTTAGCAAGGGGAAATATTTATATAGTAAATTGCAAAATAAAAAAAGTGCAATATATTTTTGAATATGATGATTATGAAGATATTGAAATTGATCTTGTTAATAACTATATTATTATAACTGATGGACTTTATATTTCTGTACATGATAAAAATGGAAAATTTATCAAAAAAACAAAGCGAATTAGTTTAGATGGGATAGAATTTATAGAAATAAAAAATGGAAAGGTATATGGTAGGTTAAATGATCTAACTTTTGAATGGTGTGATTTTAAATATAATATTGTTGAAAATGAAGTTATCAGTAAATGGAGTTTTATAGCTAAAATATTGAGAATCGGATAACAATGTGCAGAAGCCATCATTTCGAGAAACGCTACGCTGACTCTCAATGACGGCTTCTGGCACTGAACCGTTATCTACAACTTGGTCTTAAAAAAAATATGTACCTTTGATGGACATGTCAAGAGAATGTGGGCGTTTTTTTTATTTTTCTGGACCTATTTAAAAATATGGGCAAAAATGGTATAATTAGGTACATATTGATTAGGAGGGATTTGAGCATGAAAATAGATTTAGAGAAACCTTTTAACGAATTACCATTATTATCACCAAATATTCAATTAGAAACGATTAATATTTTAAAACAATTAGCAAAATCACATAAAGCTCTTGCTGAATTAAAAGGATATTCAGAACTTATACCTAACAAAGATATTTTAATAAACTCTATTATTTTAAAAGAAGCAAAGGTTAGTTCTGAAATAGAAAATATCGTTACTACTCACGATTCAATATACAAAGCTTTAGTTTCAAAAGAAACTTTTATTGATAGAAATACAAAAGAAGTTTTAAATTATCGTTCTGCTATTTGGAAAGGAGTTTCATTAATTAAAGAAAATGATATTCTAACTACGAATATGATAATTGAAATTCAAAAAGAACTTGAAAAAAATGATGCAGGAATTAGAAAAGTTCCAGGAACATCGTTAAAAAACGATAAAACAGGAGAAGTAATTTATACTCCGCCAAGTGGTGAAGCTATAATTATGAACTTAATGTCTAATTTAGAAAAATACATTAATCAAGATTCTGATGTTGATGATTTAATAAATATGGCAGTAATTCACTATCAATTTGAATCTATTCATCCGTTTTATGATGGAAATGGTAGAACTGGAAGGATAGTAAACGTACTTTTCTTAGTTTTAAAAGATTTACTAGAAAGTCCTATTTTATATTTAAGTAATTATATTATTAAAAATAAGTTTGATTATTATAAGTTATTACAAGAAGTTAAAACAAATGGAAACTGGGAAGAATGGATTATTTTTATGTTAAAAGCAGTTGAAGAAACATCCATAGAAACATTAAGCATGATAAGAGGTATTAAGGATTTACTTGATAAGACAATTGAAGATGTAAAAGAAAAAGCACCTAAAATATATAAAAAAGAATTAGTTGAATTATTATTTTATCATCCGTACACAAAGATTTCTTTTTTGGTTGAAGAAGGCTTTGCTGCTAGAAAAACAGCATCATTGTATTTAAAAGAATTAGAAAGTATAGGAATATTAGAAGGAATAAAAATTGGAAGAGAAACAATATATATTAATAAAAAACTATTTGAATTATTGAGGCAAAGTTAGACGCTATAGATAACACATCGATATATGGCACTCCAATCGGCAAGCCTTAGCCGCGCGGGAGACAGGACTAAGCTCACTAACAGCAGAGCTAGTTTGCTACGTCCTTCTAATGCCTTTTCGCATCATATCATTGTGGGAACGTTATACAAAAGACTCAATTAATTTATTGAAGAAAATTGGAGGTATGTTATGAAAGCAGTAATCTTAGATATGTATGGTGTGATATTAAAAGAACCAGGAGAAGGCTTTATATCACATGTGCATAAGACATTTTCAGAATTAGACGAATCAGTGATTTTTAAGTATATAGATATGGCGGATGTGGGAACAATAACATCATTAGAGATGTTTGAGGCACTTGGATACAAGGGAGACCTAGAAGCCATTGAGAAAGAATATTTAGATACAATTAAGATTGATGAATCATTTTATGATTTTGCAAAGAACATTAAGAAGAAATATAAGCTAGGGTTAATCTCAAATGATTCCAGTAGATGGAGTGAGTATTTAAGATCAAAGTATAAGGTGAATGAGCTCTTTGACTCAATAAGTATAAGTGGTGATTTGAAATACAAGAAACCTGATCCACGGATTTTTAACCATTCACTTAGTAATCTTTCCTGTTTAGCTTCGGACTGTATTTATGCAGATGATAGAAGATACAATATGGAGGCTGCAAATGCAGTAGGAATTGAGAGTATTCTTTTTAATAGTAGGAAAGTTGAATATACAGGTAAGCAAGTAAGTAGCTTTCAAGAACTAACAAAACATATTATGTATGTGTTAAAAATTTTATAATTGTCAATTATCAAAACGGGGTGTTTATATTGAATAAAAAGAGAAGGCTGGAAATGAATTATAATCTGATTGTGCAGGGGCAGGGTTTTTCTTTAGGCGAGAAGACCTCGCCCTTGCAAGCCATAAGTTATATAGTATATATATCGTGTAAGAGTTGTATTGCATTGAAGATAAAACAGGGTGGATTAAACTGTCTTGTTTTGGTTTTTTTTGAAGATAATTAGATTTAAATGATGGAATAAGTGCATTTTAAAGAAAAAGGATGGTAAAAAAATAGACGAAGTGATATAATGCAATTCATTGATGGTACATAAAGTCTGATCATATAGTAGCAATTTCTATTTTTTATACTCGAATACATTCAACCTGAAAATTAAAAAATATTTAATAGAAAAATTAAATCTGTATTCATAAGAAAACATCATAAAAAAATTAATATTTATAAGGAGATGATGAAATTGATAGAAGTTAAAAACATTAAAAAAGAGTTTAAAACTTACAAAAGGAAACCTGGTTTTGTGGGAAGCTTAAAAGGGTTATTTAATAAAGAAGCAGTAATTACAAATGCAGTTGATGATGTAAGTTTTCATATAGCAGAAGGGGAAATTGTAGGATATATTGGGCCTAATGGAGCAGGGAAATCTACAACTATAAAGATTATGACAGGGATATTAACTCCAACTTCTGGAGAGTGTAAAATAAATGGAAAAATTCCATATAAAGAGAGAAAAGAGTATACAAAAGATATTGGAGTGGTATTTGGGTAGAGAACACAGTTATGGTGGGATTTACCTTTGGAAGAATCATTTTTGATATTAAAAGAGATATATGAAGTTGAAGATGATTTGTATAAAGAAAGAATGGAATTTTTAGACAGTGTATTGGAACTAAATAAATTTATATCAAGTCCAGTTAGAACACTTTCATTGGGGCAGAGAATGAGAGCTGACTTAGCTGCAGCATTATTACATAATCCAAAAGTTTTATATTTGGATGAGCCGACAATTGGATTAGATATTATAGCAAAAGCAAACATAAGAGAAGCTATAAAAGGTATAAATGCTAAGTATAAAACAACAGTAATTTTAACTACGCATGATTTAGATGATATAGAAAATTTATGCGAAAGAATGATAATGATAGACAATGGAAAAAAGATTTATGATGGAGAGATAAAAGCTATAAAAGAAAAATATGGAGAGATAAAAAAAATAAAAATAGATGTTAAAAATATAGATGAGTTTGAAAAATTAGATTTTCGAAAAGAGTTTAATTTAGAAAAAGAGGATTTAAAATTAAATATAGAAAAAAATAGCTTAATAATAGAATTTAACAGAAAAAAAAGTTCAGTATCAGATATTATCTCTTATATTCTTAAAAAAATAGATGTTCTTGATATAAATATATTTGAAACAGAGATAGAAGAGATAATAAGAAAAATTTACAAAAATGAGGTGGAGATGAATTGAAAAAAATAAAAATATATTTGCCATTTTTAACAAGTGTGTTTCAGAGAATGTTAAGTTTTAGAATTAATTTTTTTATGTTTACTTTTGGTGGGTTTTTGGAGACTTTTATAATATTTTATCTTTGGAAAGCTATTTTTATTAGCTCTGGAAAAAATATGATAGAGGGATTCAGTTTAAATGATATGCTTATATATGTTTTTATGAGTGGAATGATTGTTAGGTTGGTAAATTCAAGAGTTGTTAGAGATGTTGGAGAAGAGATAAGAGATGGTAGTATAGCTATGAATTTGATAAAACCAATAAGTTATAGAGGAAGACATCTATTTCAAGCAATTGGGCATTCTCTATTTCAATTTATTTTTATTGGAATACCTTTATGGATTGGAGTTGAACTGTATAGAGGGCTGGTTTTGAAAGAAAATATGATTGGCTTAGTAACTATTTTTTACTTTTTAATAAGTGTTATATTAAGTTTTTTATTGATGTTTTTTCTGAATTTCTGTGTTGGAATACTTGCATTTTTTGTAATAAATATTTGGGGATTAAATCATCTGAAAGGTACAGTTATATCTTTTTTGTCAGGGGAACTGATTCCAATAGCCTTTTTTCCATTATGGGCAAAAGGAGTTATGAAATATTTGCCATTTAGCTCAATTAATTATACCCCTGTAATGATATATCTCGAAAAATATCAAGGGAATATAATGCTGGAAAAAATTTTTTTACAACTATTCTGGGTAATAATTATGTTTGTAATATCTAATCTGTTATGGAAAAAATCGATATCAAGACTAACAGTACAGGGAGGATAAAATTTATGAAAAAATATTTTAAATTATATAGAATGTTTTTAGCTCAATATTTAAAAGGGTTAATGGAATATAGAGTAGATTTTTTTATTGGACTATTGGGATTCTTTTTAGTTCAAGCTACAGGAATAATATTTATTTATTTGATTTTTCAAAGGATACCAAATTTAAATGGATGGAGTTTTTACCAAGTTATGTTTATTTATGGATTTGCACAACTTCCAAGAGGGTTAGACCATATGTTTACAGATAATTTATGGGCATTAAGTGGTAGAATTGTAGCCAAAGGAGAATTTGACAAATATTTGTTAAGGCCAATAAATCCTTTATTTCATTTGATTGCAGAAGTTTTTCAGCCAGATGCTTTTGGAGAAATTATTGTTGGAATATTTTTAGTTGCAGTTGCAGCAGGAAAATTAGGAATAAGCTTTTCTATTTTAAATATATTGTTTTTTATTTTAGTAATAGTTTTTTCAACTATTGTATATACATCAATTAAAATTATATTTGCTTCACTAGCGTTTTGGATAAAATATAGTCAGGCAATAGTTTATATGGTTTATTCGTTAAGTGATTTTGCGAAATATCCTATAAAAATATATGCAGGATGGCTTCAGAAAATTTTAACATTTATTATTCCATTTGCTTTTACAGCATATTTTCCAGCAGGTTATTTTATAGGTAAAATTAATTTTGTATATGCAGCAATAGGAACAGTTTTGGCGGGAGTATTATCATTTATGGTTGCATATTTGGTTTGGTTACAAGGAATAAAAGTGTATGAGAGTTCGGGAAGTTAAAATATATAAAAAAATAGGAGAGTTAAGATGTTAAAAAAATGAATAGAATTAAAGGAACAGATCTGTTTATTATTAAAATGGAAATGTGGTGGTTGAGCTTTTCTAAGCGAAAACAGAATGAATAAATGAAATTGACTGATACATTTATTTACACCAACGGAGTATTAGCGATGGTATGTATACAAGGATATGCTTGGAACTGGAGAAGTCTTCCTTCTTCCTGAGAGAAATCACTTGAGCAATTAAATTCTATAACTGCAAGCCAGGAAATGAATTGAAAAAGAAGATGGTGGCGGGCTACAGTAAATTTTAGATAGGAGGATTAGAAATGAAGACAATAGGTTTAATAGGTGGTATGAGTTGGGAATCATCAGCAGAGTATTATAGAATAATAAATGAAATTGTAAAGAATCAATTAGGAGATTTACATTCTTGCAAGTCTATTATGTATTCTGTAGATTTTGCTGAAATCGAGAAGCTGCAACATGATGGAAAGTGGAATGAATTGACTAGCATAATGATTAAAGCAGCTCAAAGTCTTGAAAGTGCTGGAGCAGACAATCTTATTATATGTACAAATACTATGCACAAAATGGCTAATGAAGTTCAAGAAAGTGTTAGAGTGCCTTTGATTCATATAGCTGATGCTACCGGCGAGTGTATAAACAAAAAGGGATATAAAAAAGTAGGGCTTCTAGGAACTAAATTTACTATGGGAGAAGAATTCTACAGGGGGAGACTTGAAGAGAAATTTGGAATTGAAGTTCTTGTGCCATCTGAAGAAGATCAAAAGGTAGTTCATAAAATAATATATGATGAACTTGTTAAAGGTGTGATAAATGAACAATCAAGGAAAGAGTACAAAAATATAATAGATAAGTTTAGGAGTCAAGGAGCCGAAGGAGTTATACTTGGGTGCACAGAGATTCCATTGCTGATTAAGCAGGAAGACAGTAGTATCGAGATATTTGATACAACAATGATTCATGCTAAAGCTGCAGTTGAATCAGTTTTGAGGTGAATCAAGTTTTTGTACGGCGTATAACAGCGAGTTGGCGACATGGACAGGAACAAGAATGTGATACGTCGTCAACACACGGAATGTTATACGAAAGACTCAAGTAATTTATTGAAGAAAATTGGAAGTATGTTATGAAAGCAGTAATCTTAGATATGTATGGTGTGATATTAAAAGAACCAGGAGAAGGCTTTATATCACATGTGCATAAGACATTCCAGAATTAGACGAATCAGTGATTTTTAAGTATATAGATATGGCTGATGTGGGAACAATAACATCATTAGAGATATTTGAGGCGCTTGGATACAAGGGAGACCTATAAAAGATATTATAATATAGATAAAGTAAGCAAAGGGAAAGGTGATATTTATAAATATATATTTTGGAATTAAATATTATGAAAATCATAGCAATAAATTAAAAGTAAAAGAAATTATGACTATATTTGAGAGATACGGACATAAAGGAATAGATTATTATAAAAAAATATGAAGGAGTTATTAAAATGTATCCAATATTAGAATTTGATGAAGAAAGAAAATCGGTAATTAATCCTGAAGATTTTATCGAAAAATTAGAAAATTGTGAATATTGTGTAATTACTTTTTTTAAAGAAGTTTTGGATAAGTTAAATAATGAAGGTGAACTAAAATTGAAAAGTATGCACTATAGTGAAATGGGAGAACATCCTCTTTATGAAATAGAATTTGAGGGCAAGAAAATTGGGGTTTATTTATCTGGAGTTGGCGGCCCACTTGCAATTGGAATGTTTGAAGAAGTAATTGCACATGGGTATACTAAGTTTATTGCTTGTGGTTCTGCAGGAGTATTAGACAAAGAAATAGCAACAAATAAAATTGTAATACCAACTTCTGCAATTAGAGATGAAGGAATTTCTTATCATTATTTACCTGCTTCAAGAGAAGTTATAGGAAATGAAGAAACAATTATAACAATAGAAGAAGTATTAAAGAGTAAAGGAATTAGTTATCTTAAAGGCAAAACTTGGACAACAGATGCATTTTTTAGAGAAACGATAGAAAAAGTAAAAAAAAGAAAAGAAGAAGGAAGCGTTACAGTTGAAATGGAAGCTGCTTCATTTATGGCGGTAGCAGAATTTAGAGGAATAAAATTTGGACAAATTCTTTACGGGGGAGATGATGTAAGTGGAGAATATTGGGATACAAGAGAATGGAAGGATAAATCTGTAAGAGAAAAAATATTTTGGTTAGCTGTTGAAGCGTGTTCTAAAATATAAAAAGTACTTTTCATAACACATGATACATGCGAGATGGATTTAGCAACCTGGGTCGGGCCTAACGTCATCAAGTTAAGGATAATTTATAATTTTATATCGGGTTTGCCAACGGAAAAACCCCTACATTATAAAATAAATTAATACTGTAGGGGCTTGCCGTTGGCAAGCCCAGTTCTTAGCTTGATGACATTGGAGTCGGGCCGCTACTAACAGCAGAGCTGGCTTCTCTATCTCCTGTAAGTCTCATCCACCTCTTGCGGAACGTTATGTAACAGTTGGGACAAACTGTAAAAAAGAGGAGGGAAAACGTTGAAAATATTGGTATTGGGTGGAACTCAATTTGTCAGTTGGTATTTTGTTAAAAGATTTCTTGAAAATGGAAATGACGTAATTACCTTGAATAGAGGCACAAAAAAAGGTGTACATGGACATAAAATCGAAGAAATATATGCAAATAGGCATAATGCTGAAGAATTAAATACAGCACTTGAAAAAATAGAAGCAGATTATATTATAGATGTTTCCGGTTATACTGTTTCAGATGTAAAAAATAGTTATGAAGCAGTTAAAAATAAAAATATCGAAGGTTATATATTTATTAGTTCAAGTGCAGTTTATAAGGAAAGTGAAATATTCCCCATATGTGAGGATTTTTCTGTAGGCGAAAATAAATTTTGGGGAAAGTATGGAACAAATAAATTGGAAGCAGAAACTTTTTTAATTGATAAATTTAAACAAAATGAGTTTCCTGCTGTAATTTTAAGACCACCATATATTTATGGGGAGGGAAATAATATTTACAGAGAAGGATTCATTTTTGATAGACTAAAAGAAGAAAAAACTGTTGTAATTCCAAATAAAGGAAAAACATTGATTCAATTTATACATATTGAAGATCTTTTTCAAACTGTATGTAAAATTATTGAAAGAAAAATCAAAGGGGAAATATTTAACGTTGGGAACTATGAAGGGATAACTTTTAAAGGATGGGTTGAAAGCTGTATGAATGCTTTTGGAAAAGAGACAAAAATAATTGAATTAGACTATGAAAAGTACAAATATAATCCAAGAGATTTTTTTCCTTTTTATGACTATCAGTATTATCTGGATATAAGAAAAATTTCTGATATATATACTCCTCAAATATCAATGAAAGAAGGCTTAGAAAAATCTTTAAAATGGTATTTGGAAAATGAAGATAAAGTTATGAAAAGAAATCATTATTATGAAAATAGTGAAAAAATAATAAAGTAGCTAAAATAAGCCTGTCACATAAAACACTGCATATATGTTGGGTGTCATTCGGAATGATAAAAGTTATGTATTAATTCCTTTTAAAGATATAAATAAAGATGGGAAATATGAATTAAAAGAAATTATAAAATACAGAGATATTATTAAAAAAGCTAGAAAGGCAAAAATTGATTTTGATAAAAGAATTAATTGGAGCAGAAAAAATAAAAAAATAGAAGGAATTATCAATTTTAATAATCCGAGATATCCTGCTATTTTCCAATTTATTGCTGTTGATTCAAATGATGGAATAATAAATGTAAATATGAAAGAGTAAAAAAGGAGAGTGGAAATTTTGAAAAAAAATTTAAATTTAGTAACAGGATTGGTATTAGTATTAATGGCATTTGGATGTTCAAATGTAAAAAAACAGGCAATAACTAAAGAAAAAAAAGCACCTAAGGTAAAGAAGGTAATAACACAAAAGGTAGATTTGAAAAAATATCGTATAGATAATATTGAAGGAATGAAATTTGATGACTTTGTAAAAATTTTAAAAGGAAGTGAAATAAAAAACAGACAAAATATTGTAGATGCAAATTTTGATTTATTATTAAAAAGTAATAGTTTTCCTATAATAAAAGGAGAATTAGTAACTTTTGTGTACAAAGGGAAAACAAATAAAGTTGATGTAACAGGAGATTTTACAAATAATTTTAGTGGAAAGATACCTTTAGAAAAGATAAAAGGAACAAATTTATTTTATAAAACTATAAAAATATATATTAATTCTGCAGTAGAATATAAATTTGTTGTAAACGGTTCTTATGTAAATGATAAATTAAATCCTAATGTTTCGAATAATAGTTATAAAAATTCAAGGCTTCTAATGCCGGAGTATCAATTAGTTTCAGAAAGAAAAAACAGGGATAATATAAAAAAAGGAACAATTGTTAAAGAAATTTTTGAAAATAAAAGTTTGATTAGTGATAAAAATCTAAAAAGAAGAGTACAGATTTATTTGCCATATAATTATACTGAAGGAAAAAAATATAAAGTAATTTATTTTACTGATGGAAAAGAGTATCTAAAAGATGGAAATGCTAAAAATATTTTGGATAATATGATTTTTGATGGAGAGATAGAACCGGTAATTGGAGTTTTTGTGGATTCTATTGAGAGAGAGTCGGAATATATATATAATACGAGAGATGAATACATAAAATATTTTGTTGAAAATATGATGCCTAAGATAGAGAATAAATATTCTGTATCTAAAAATAGAAATGACAGAATTTTAGTTGGAGATTCTTTTGGCGGAGATTTTGTAGTTTATTTGTCATATAAATATTCGGATAAATTTAAAAATGTAATATGTCAATCGGGAAATTTGATGAGTTTATATGCAAAAGGATTTAATAGTGCAACAACTGTAGGAAAATTTGCAACTAAAGAGAGTATATATAATGAAATTTCACAAAATAGTAACTATCCTGTAAAAATGTTTATTACATATGGAGATTATGAAATAATTGGTAAAAACTCAAAAGTTTTATATAATTTATTGAAGAAAAATAAGACGGTGGATTCAGTAAAGCTTGTTTCATATCCACAAGGACACGGATTTTCATTATGGGGTGATACATTAAAAGAGGGGCTTATTTGGATTATTAATAATAAAAATATAAATAAAAAAGTTGTAGAAAAAAAGGAAGAGAAAAAAGTAGATGTTAATATAGAATGGTATACTCAAGAAAAACAAAATAAAATTAGAGATAAAAAGAAATATTATTTTGCAATAGGAAAAAGGTCGAAGGAGTTGTTTAAATACAGTTCTGGAGATGAAATTGTGGCTGATATTTTAAATAGTGATAGATATATTGAATTAAAACCAGAGGTAGATAATAAAATAACAATAGAGTTTCCAAATGAAGATTATTCTAAATATTTTATTTTTCCATTTTATGATATAAATGGTAATGGAAAAGTGGACAGAGAGGATATTTTACAACAATCTTATACTAAGGAGCATATATTAGGTGCAGGTTTTTCTTATTTTACAATAAAAGATTGGTTGTATTATGTTGGACTTACTGTTTTTAAATATGAGGATAAAGTAGTCCCATTTTTTGATTATAATTTTATAGATACAGAAGAAAATTCATGGATATATATATATCCGTTTTTTTAAAATGGTAGTGTCAAAAGTTTATGAAAACTATAGCGTGGATATTGGGTTTGCTGTTTTGCTCCCTTCTCCTAAGATAGGAGAAGGCTGGGGATGAGGTTAATTTCATCAAGTTAAGGATAATTTATAATTTTATATCGGGTTTGCCGTTGGCAAGCCCAGTTCTTAGCTTGATGATATTGGGAGTAAGGGAATGTATCGAAAAATTCTCGTTAATTCCGCCACATAACAGCAAAAACTTATTATTTGTCCTGCAAAATGGAATTTAAATGTTGGTATTTTTAGAAGTGAAAATATACCTGAATATTATTTGAAAATTAGAAGTTCTATTTTTCTTTTTCTTTAAAAATGCTTTTGACAAACAAAGATATTTATCTTATTTTAGGCTAAATTACAAGTTTAGCCTTTTTTATATCCAAACTTTAACCATTGCTATTTTTTAATTTTTTTATTACTTGAAAAAAATTAGTTTTTATAGTACAATTTAATGTATTTATATTCAAAAAAATATTTTTTTAGGAGAGATATAATAATGAAAATAGCAATAATAAATGGTAGTCCAAGAAGTGATGAAAATAGCGGGTTTATAGCAAAAAAAGCAAATGAATACCTAGAAAAATTAGGAGCAGAGAGTTCAATTATAAATGTAAACGAAGTTTTAAAAGATTTAGAATTTCCATTTTGTACCGCATGTACCACTCCTTGTATACAAAAGTGTGAAAATAATAGTCCTAAGTTAAAAGAAGCATTTGATATATTAAGAGAATCGCAAGGGGTAATAATGATATCTCCAGTTTACTTTGGAACAGTTACAGGGCAACTAAAAGCGTTTTGGGATTTAGGAAGACATCTTAGAAATGAAAAAGCTCTATATAAAAAACCTGGAATAGCAGTGGCAGTTGGAGCAAGTAGATTTGGTGGTCAAGAAACAACAGTTAGGACAATGATAGATATGATGTTAATACAAGGGATGAGTGTTACAGGAGATGGTTTTGATGATAATCTAGGGCATCAAGGTGTATGTTTTCAAAAAAAATCATCTGATGATTTAGAAGGAGTAAAAAGTTTAGAAAGAGGAACTAAAAGATTATTAGAAATATTAAGCTAATAAAATAATTAATCATTTTAGGGAGGGGAATAAAAATGGGAAATAAAGTACTGATTGTTGATGATATGTTATTTATGAGAGTAACTTTAAAAAAAATGTTAGAAGAAGTAGGATTTGAAGTTGTAGCTGAAGCTGAAAATGGAGAAGATGGAATTGCAAAATATAAAAAGTTTCTTCCAGATATAGTAACTTTGGACATTACTATGCCTGAAATGAATGGAATAGAAGCATTAGAAGAGATAAAAAAAATAAATCCAGATGTAAAAGTAGTAATGATTTCAGCAATGGGACAACAACCAAATGTTATAAAAGCAGTTAAACTTGGAGCAAAAGGTTTTATTGTAAAACCATTTAAAATAGAAAAAATAAAAGAAGCAATGTTACCTTTAATGGAAAAATAGTAAAAAATAGGAGGAATGGATGGAATTAAAAATATATAGGGATAGTAATTTTACTATACATATTCAGCTAAAAGAACAATTAAAAGGATTGATACTAAACAATATACTTGAAAATGGGATGCAGCTTCCAACAGTGAGACAACTAGGGGAATTTTTAAGAATAAATAAAAATACAGTCTCAAAAGTGTATAAAGAATTAGAAGTTGAAGGGTATGTTTATTCTGTAAAGGGAAGAGGAACTTTTGTAAGTAATACAGACAAACCTCAAAAAACAAGAGAATTTTTGAAGGTTGTGGACAGTATGTTGAATATGGGGATAAAAAATAGTATCTCTTTAGAAGAAATTTGGGGAATTGTATATTCTAGAAGTCAACATTATAAAGTGTTGCAAGGAGATATAAAAAAGAGGAAATTTGCTTTTATAGAATGTAATGATATTTCAACAAAAGATTTTGAAAAAATGTTAAAATTAGAACTTCCAGATGTAGAGATGGATGGAATTTTAATAGAAGATTTACAAAATAATTATGAGAAGGTAAAAAAAGAGGTAGAGGATATTCAATTGATAGTAATTCCTTATATTCATTATGAAGAAGTAAAAAAAGAGTTAAAAAATCTTGGTAAGGAAGTTATAATTATAGGTACAAATCAAACTTTAAAAATATTAACATCTAGCAAAAAAATAAAAAACAAAATAGTTGGGGTTATTGGATTTTCAGCAGATGATGAGATTGCAATATCTAGACAATTTAATAAGATAGATGTAAAGGAATTTAACTATTACGGAGGATTAGATGAAGTTGGCGAAGATAAATTAAGACCTTTTTTAAGGAAAGTTGATTCGTTAATAATTTGTTCAAGTATAATAGAGGATATTGTAAACAAATTAAAACCCAAAAAACCATATGTTCTTTTTGAAGGAAAATATGACAAAAATGATTTTAAGCCGTTAGTAGAGATATTTTCGCATAAAAAATAGAAAAAAAGATAAAATTTCTAGAATAAGGAACGTTTAAAAAATAATGTTCTCATATTTTGTTATAAAAACGTTTAAAACATTGCGTATTTTATAACAAAATGGGAATGTTATTTTTAAGCCATTCCTAACTTAATACAGGAGGAAACAAAAAATGGCAAAAAAACCAAGTAAAGTTGATAGTAATAAAGAAAAAGCATTAGATGCTGCTATAAAACAGATAAGAAAAGGCTTTGGTGACGGAGCAATTATGAAGTTGGGTGAAAACACAAAGATGAATATAGATGTTATACCAACAGGAAGTATAAATTTAGATTTAGCATTAGGGATTGGTGGAGTGCCAAGAGGAAGAGTTGTAGAAGTGTATGGTCCGGAATCATCTGGAAAAACTACATTGGCATTGCATATAATAGCAGAAGCACAAAAAAAGAATGGAGTAGCTGCATTTATAGATGCAGAACATGCCTTAGATCCTGAATATGCTAAAAATCTTGGAGTAGATATAGAAGAACTTTTAATATCTCAACCTGATACAGGAGAACAAGCTTTGGAGATTGCAGATATGTTAGCTAGAAGTGGAGCAGTGGATATAGTAGTTATAGATTCAGTAGCTGCATTAGTTCCTAAAGCAGAAATTGATGGAGAAATGGGAGATTCTCATATGGGGCTTCAAGCTAGATTAATGTCTCAAGCGTTAAGAAAACTTACAGGAACATTGTCAAAATCACAAACTTTAATGTTGTTTATAAATCAAATTAGAGAAAAAATAGGTGGATTTGGAAGTTTTGGACCAAATGAAACAACTACTGGAGGAAGAGCATTAAAATTTTACGCTTCAGTTAGGTTAGATGTAAGGAGAGTGGGGAGAGTAAAACAGGGTGAAGATATAATTGGGAGTGAAGTAAAAGTAAAAGTTACTAAAAATAAAGTAGCACCTCCATTTAAAGAAGCAAGATTTGAAATTATGTATGGAACAGGAATATCAAGAGCTGGAGAAGTTTTGAATATGGCAATTGATCATGATATTGTATCTAAAAGTGGTTCTTGGTTTAGTTATGGAGATATGAGATTGGGGCAAGGTAGAGAAAATGTAAAAGCTAGATTTATAGAAGAAAAAGAGCTATTTGCAGAGATAGAAAAAAAAGTATATGAAAAGCTTATGCCAATAGAACAGGAAGAAGTGAAAGATGAATTGCTTGAAAATAACGAAGATAATAAAGAATAAAGTTTATTTTACAAATGAAGAGAAAGAAGAGATATTAAATTTAAATAAATATTTATTGTATAAATATAAAATAGTAATAGGAAAAGAGATTAGTATAGAAGATTTTGATAAAATGGTAGAAGAGTTAATTAGAGAAAAGGCAATTTATCTGTTATCTAGAAGAGATTACAGTGAAAAAGAGTTAAAATTAAAATTAAAAGAAAAGTATAATTATAGCGAAAAAATAGATAAAGTAATGTCAGTTTTATTGGAAAGAGGATATATTGATAATTTCAGATATGCAGTTAATTTTATAGAAAACAAGAAATTTGGATATATAAGAATGAAATATGAATTGAATTTAAAAGGAATATCGGAAGATATGATTTCAAAAATATATGAAATTTCTGATTTTGATGAAAAAGAGTTTTTAAAATATCATTTAAAAAAAGTTAAAAATAGAGATAGAGAAAAAAAGATAGCATATTTAATGAGAAGAGGATTTAAATTTGAAGATATAACAAAAATGATAGGTCGTGATGAAGATGAATATTCGGACTCAATATGAAGAACTAGAATTGAAAATATTATCAAAATACGCTTCAAAATCAAAAGATTGTAAAGGGCGAGAAAAAGAGGAAGAACTTTGCGAAATAAGAACGATCTATCAACAGGATAGAGATAGAATAATTCATTCTAAAAGTTTTAGAAGATTAAAACATAAAACACAAGTTTTTATATCAGCTTATGCAGGAGATCATTATAGAACTAGGCTTACGCATACATTAGAAGTGTCTCAAATAGCACGAACAATAGCAAGAGGGTTAAGGTTAAATGAAGATTTGACAGAAGCGATAGCTTTAGGACATGATTTAGGACATACACCATTTGGACATTCAGGAGAGTCAATTTTAAATAAATTGGCTTCTTTTGGATTTAAACATAATGAACAAAGTTTAAGAGTGGTTGAAAAATTAGAAAGAAAAGGAAAAGGGTTAAATTTGAGTTTTGAAGTTAGAAATGGAATATTAAATCATACAGGAGATATTACTCCTCAAACGTTAGAGGGGCAAATTGTAAAAATTGCAGATAGAATGGCATATATAAATCATGATATAGATGATGCAATAAGGGCAAAGCTATTAAAAATAGATGAAATTCCAAAAGAGTATTTAGATATTTTGGGGTATAAACATAGTGATAGGATAAACACATTGGTAAAAGATATGATATTTAGTAGTTATGAAAAAGGGGAAATAGCACAAAGTAAAACTATAAAAACAGCTATGCTGGGGCTTAGAAGTTTTTTATTTTCAAATTTTTATTTAAAAGATGAAATAAGAGGAAAATTTAAAAAAGCAGAAAAAATCGTAGAGTTATTATATGATTATTATATGGAAAATCCAAATAAAATAGAAATAGGTTTTGAAGATGGAGAAATTGAAAGAAAAGTAGTAGATTATATCTCTGGAATGACAGATATTTATGCGATAAATAAATTTAAAGAGATATATTTACCATAAAGGAGTAGAAAGATATGAAAACTTTAAATATAGATAATGTAGAAAAAGGGATGGATATAGGAGAGAGCATTTTTGATGATAAAGGGAAATTACTTATAAAATCAGGGACTACATTAACAGATAGAATAATAAAAAAATTAAAATTAGAAAATAAAAAAACTATTAAAATACTTGAAGAAGGAGAAAAGGGGGCTGAAGAAACTGATTCTGTAGGTATGAGTTTTTTAAATGGATTAAAAAATAGATATGGAAGTATAAAAAATATAAAAGATAATAAGAACTCTAGTAAAGAGAAAAAAAACAGTTTAAAAAATAAAACTTCATTAGTTAGTAATAAAAGAGGGTCAACTGATAAAAATAAAAAAGCTCCAATAGTTTCAATTATAAGAAAAGATACAAAAGTATCAGAAGATGAAGTTAAAATTTTAAATGAATTTTTAAAAGAGTTGAAAAAAGATTTAAAAAAAATAGTTTTAGAGATAAAAGAAGAAGGAACAATAATTAAATTTAATTTAAATGAAAAAATATTAAAAATATTTAATAATATTATTACTAAAAAAACTGTTTTAAAAGCTCTTAAAAATTTAAAAAAATATGATGAATACTTATATTTACATGCCATATATGTATCATTAGTATCAATGGTTACAGGGGAAAAACTAGGGTATGATATTAGAATATTACAATCAATAGGAATAGCAGGATTGTTTTTAGATACAGGGATGTCTTCTGTTCCAAAAGAGATAATTAATAAAAAAGCACTACTAAAGCCAGAGGAAAGAGAAATTGTAAATAAACATCCAGCTAAATCTTATGCAATATTATCTAAAGTTTCAATAGCTACAGAAATTGCAAAAGAAATTGTTCTAAATCATCATGAAAGAGTTGATGGAACAGGGTATCCTAAGAAAAAAAATAAAGAGAAATTGTCTGAATATGTAAAATTGGTAACAATAATAGATGTTTATCACGCTTTGAGATCGGATAGACCATATCATAAAGCTAAAAATAGTAAAGAAGCTTTTTTTACAATATTTATGTATAAAGGAAAACAATTTGATGCAGATATATTAGCAGAATTAGTAAAATTACAAGGAGGAAATTAATGTTAAGAACGATATATGTTTATACAGCGGGAATATTATATTTAATTATGACTTTTTTAATACAACTGCCTATAGTTTTGTTTGTATATTATTTCGTTTCGAAAGAAAAAGGGATAAAGGTTGCAAGGAAATATGCAAAAAAATGGGGAAAAAATTTAATAGGGAGTACAGGTTGTGAAGTAGAAGTTATAATGAAAGATAAAAACTTAAAAGAGAAAATAGAAAATGAGACAATTGTAGTAGTCTCAAATCATCAAAGTAATTTTGATATACCGTTATTATTAGAATATTTCCCTAAAGATATTGGGTTTGTAGCAAAAAAAGAGATGGAGCATTGGCCTATATTAGGAGCTTGGATGAAAATGATACAATGTGTATTTTTAGATAGAAGTAATCCAAGAGAAGGAATAAAATCAATAAAAGAAGCAGTGAAAAAAATAAAAACTGGATATTCTATTGTGATTTTTCCAGAAGGAACAAGATCAAAAACTGGTGAAATTATGGAATTTAAAAAAGGTAGTTTTAAATTAGCTACTGATTCTAAAGTGAAATTAATACCTGTTACAATAAAAGGAACGAATAATATTCAAGTAAAAGGAAGTATGAAAATACAAAAGGCAAAAGTAAAAATTATAATAGATAATCCTATTGATGTAAAAGAGTTAGATAGAACAGAACTAAAAGAATTAAATGTAAAAGTAAAAGACATTATAGAAAAAAATTATAGAGGTAATTGATCAATAAAAAATTAAGGAGTATTAAAAAAATGGGATATTTTTATTCTATTTTTTTTAATACTCCAATTGACTAATCGGTCATAATGTGGTACATTATGACTATAGAGTCATAGGAGGAGAGATGAAAATCACAAAAAAAGAGTTGCTTTTAAATGCATCAGAAAAATTAATGTCAAAGAAAGGTTACGAAAAAACAACGGTGGAAGAGATTACAAATGAAGCTGGAGTAGCAAAAGGTACATTTTATATTTATTTTAAATCAAAAGAAGATGTACTATTTGAATTATTAGAATCAAGATTGGTTTTATACAAAGAACAGTTTGAAAAAGTTAGAGATAAGGGGGTGACGTTATATGAAAAAATATTAAATTTAACTATATTTAATATAGAAATAGCTAAAAAACAAAGTGATTTTTTTATGATTTATGTAAGAGAGATATTTAAAGCGGAAGAAAATGAGTTTAATAATAAATTAAAAAAAGAGTTGTTTAAGTTAGAAAATAGCGGCTCTAAATTAATGATAGGAATATTTGAAGATGCTATAAAAAAAGGGGAAATAAAAATAAAATATGAAGAAAGATTAGAAGATATAGTTTCTATTTTTAATTTTATGAGAAATCATATTATTAGAAAAAGATTTTTTATAGAAAAGAAAAATTTAACTTTAGAAGAGGTGGAAAGTGAAGCTAAATTTTTAATTGATATATATTTTAATGGAATAATTGAGGAGGTGCAGTAAATGAAAAAAATTTTTATGGTATTAGGAATAGTCATAGTTTCATTTAATACGTTTGCAATGGAATTAAGTGTAGAAAAGGCAGTAGGTATGGCTTTGAAAAAAAATATAGAGATAAAAAAAGCAGAAATCGATGTAGAAAACGCAAAATTACAAGTAAAAGAAGCTATAAAAGGGAGTTTGCCAAAAATAGGATATTCGTTTATTTATAATAAACAGCAAGATAAGATTAGTATGAATCAGCTTGTAGGAGGGACAAAATTTGTAGGGAATACATTAACAGGAATTCCAGTATATTCTGATGGTACTGTTAAAAATTTAGAAATAGCAAATTCAGATAATATCTATATGCATACTTTAACATTAACACAGCCTATTTATAATGGGGGGCTAGAAATAGCAGGTATAAAAAATTCTAAATTAGCAGAAAATATGAGTAAATATAATTTGACAAAAAAAGAACAAGATTTAAAAGTTCAAATAATAGAAGAATATATAAATATAATAAAATTAAAACATCAAAAAAACATTTTAGAAAACTCTATAAAAGAGATGAAAGAAAACAGAGAAAAATTAAATGAAATGTATAAAGAAAAAATGATAACAAAAACTCCAATATTAGATATTGAGTATGCTGTTATAAATTTAGAAGGGAATATGATAGGTGTAGAAAATGGGATAGAAATTTCTAAAGAGAAATTAAAAAATGATATTGGATTAGATGAGAGTGAAGATATTAAAGTTAGTGAATTATCAAATATATCAGTTGATTTTGATAAAATAAATTTAGAGGATGATATACAAAAAGCACTAGACAAAGGAATATCAGTAAAATTAATAGAAAATATGACAAAGCTTCAAAAAGCAAGTGAAGCTATACAAATGGCAGGGTTGTTACCTAAAATTAATTTTCAATTTAAATATAGTTCTCCAACTGGAGCTTTTAAAATAAGTGATTCTGTAAAATTAGAAGACTGGAATTGGAGTGCTGGAGTTTCATTTAATATGGATGTTTGGGATTGGGGTACAAATCTTAGTAAATTAAAAAGAGCTAAAAATGAAACTAAAAAGAAAAAATATGATGAAGAAAATGCAAAAGAAAATATAAAACTAGGAATAAAAAGTAAGTATCTTGAATTGAAAAAATTAAAAAAAATGTTAGAATCGAAAAATAAAGCAATGGAAAGTGCAAAAGAGAATTATCAATTGGAAAAACAAAAATTTGAATATAGTATTATATCAACTACAGATTTAATATCAGCAGAAAATAAATATAGAAGTTCAGAAATAGATGTAGATAATACAAAATTAGATTATTATTTAGCAGATTTAAAATATAAAAATATGATAGATGGGGAGGTAAAATAGATGAAGAATATAAAGAAAATTTTAATTGGAGTAATGGCTATAAATCTATTATTTGTATATGGATGTGGGAAAAATGCAAAAAAAGAAGGGGTGAAAACAGAAAAAATAGTAGTTGTGAGAACAGTGGAATTGAAAAAAATGGAGCTATCTAAAAGAATAGAGGTTGGAGCAGAAGCGAAACCATTTAAAGAGGTAGTTCAAATAACAGAAACAGGTGGAGATGTAAAAAAAGTAGATACAATAAATGGAAGATGGGTAAAAGAGGGGGAAACAATTGTAGAACTTGAAAATACTCAAATAGAAGCCAGTTACATGCAAGCAAAAGCAGCATATTTAAATGCAAAAGCAAACTATGAAAGAACAGAAAAATTTGCAAAAGATCAGCTTTTAAATAGATTAGCACAAGCTAGATTTGCACTTACATCTGCAAAAATGAATTTAGAGAAAGTAACTAAAGGGGCGAGACAAGAGGATTTGGATAGAGCTACATATGGAGTAGAAACAGCTAAAAAAAATTATGAAGTGATGAAATCAACTTATGAAAAAAATAAAAAATTATATGAAAAAAAATTGATTTCAGAACAAGCATTTTTAAATATAGAAAATGGTTATAAGTCATCTGAAAATGGATATAAATCAGCAAAAAAAGGGTTAGAACTGTTAAAAAAGGGAGCTCAAGTAGAAGATAGAAATACATTGAAAGAAGCAGTAAAAAATGCAGAAGATGGATATAATTTAACAAAAAAAATGGTAGATGGCAAGTCATGGAAATATGATATTCAAGCAGCAAAATCAGGATATATTCAAGCAGAAGCAATGTATAAATTAGCCAAAAAAAATTATAATGATTTAACTGTAAAAGCTAAAATATCAGGAGTTGTTATAAATCTTGATCTAAAAGAGAAAAATAGAGTTAATCCAATGACACCATTGTTTAGAATTGTTAATAATGATGATATGGTGCTAGAGGTTGGATTGGCGGAAAGTGAAATAGAAGGCGTTCAAAAATTTAATAAAGTAAGAGTGAAAGTTAAAGCTGTAAACAGCGAGTATGAAGGTCAAGTGTATGAGATAAATCCAGCAGCAGACCCTAAAACTAAAAAATTTAAAGTAAAAATTAAATTTAAAAATGTAGGACATAAAATAAAAAAGGGTATGTTTGCAAATGCTATAATTTTAGCAGGAAAACATGAAGCCTTAGTAGTTCCAAAAGCAGCAACAGTAGTAGAAAATTTATCTACTTACATATTTAAGGAAGAGGAGAATAGAGCTGAAAAAATTAAAGTTAAACTAGGAGACTCAAATGATAGATATCAAGAGATTATCTCTGATAATATTTCAGAAGGAGACAAAATAATAGTAGAAGGACAATTTATATTAAATGACAAAGACAAGGTGAAAGAGGTGAAATAGATGAAGTGGTTATCAAGTTTATCAATAGAAAGACCAGTTACAACAATTATGCTGATAGTTACAATGATTGCATTAGGATTAGTATCTTTAGTAGGTTTACCAGTAGAATTAATGCCAAACTTAAATTTCCCAGTAATAACAGTTGCTACAGGGTATTCTGGTGTTGCACCTCAAGATATGGAAGAGTTAGTTACCAAGCCCATAGAAAATGCAATTGAAAGCATAGAAGGTGTTAAAACTATGACTTCTTCTTCGAAAGAAGGGATGTCCCATGTTGTTGTAGAATTTGAGTGGGGAACTAATTTAGATTCGAAATCGATAGATATAAAAGATAAAATAAATTTGATTAAAAGGATGCTTCCAAGTGATATAGATGATCCAATAGTATCTAAGAGGAATATAATGAAGAATGAAGTAGCTATGAAATTAAATTTATCAGGAGGAAATTTATCAGATTTAAAAAAAATAGCTGATGATGTGTTAAAACCTAAATTTGAGAGAATTCCAGGAGTAGGCTCAGTTGATATATATGGTGGATTAGATAAAGAAATATTAGTAAAAGTAGATCCGTACAAATTAGAGAGTTATGGATTAACAGTTGATTCATTGATAAATTTATTAAGGACAGCAAGTGTAAATATGCCAGCTGGAAATATAAAAGAGGGCGGGAAAGAGTTTCTTGTTAGAATTTTAGGAAAAGCGGAATCTGTAAACGATATAAAAAATATTGTTATTTCGAATAAAAATGGTAATACTTTATATTTAAAAGATGTAGTAGATATTATGTTAGGGACAGAAGATAGAGATAACTATAATAGGTTTAATGGTAAAGAATCAATATCTCTAAATTTAATAAAAGAATCTGGTGGGAATACTGTATCAATAGCAGATAACGCAAAGAAAATGATGAAAACTTTAAAAAATGAATTGCCAGAAGGAGTAAAGCTTACAATAGGTCAAGATAAATCTACATATATAAAAGACTCGATGAGTATGGTAAGAGATAGTGCATTAATGGCGCTAGTTTTAGCGGCAATAATTTTATTTATATTTTTAAAAAATATAAGAGCAACATTAATTATATCTACTGCAATACCAACTTCTATAATTTTTACTTTTGTATTAATAAAATATAAAGGTATATCAATGAATTTATTATCCCTTGGTGGATTGGCACTTGGAGTAGGAATGCTTGTAGATAATTCGGTAATTGTACTAGAAAATATATATAGACACTTAACAGAGTATAAAAAGCCAGTAATAGAAGCAGCAAGAGATGGAGCAGCTGAAATGGGGTTGCCAATTTTAGCTTCAACTGCAACAACAGTAGCAGTATTTTTACCAGTAGCATTTACTAAAGGGATAGCAGGAGAAATTTTTAGAGATTTTTCATACACAGTTGCCTTTTCTCTATTAGCATCTATGATAGTAGCATTAACATTTGTGCCTATGATTTCTTCAAAAATATTAAAAGAGGGCAGAGAAACAAATAAAGAAGGAAAATTATTTGTAAAATTAAAAGAAAAATATTCAAAATGGATTGGGATAGCGTTGTCAAATAGATGGAAAACATTAGGAATAGCAGTTTTTATATTTGCAATAGTTATAACTGCAGGGATTAAATTTGTTGGATTAGATTTTTTCCCAAGTACAGATAGTGGAGAATATACAGTTACAGCAACTTTGCCAACAGGATTTGATTTAGAAAAAGCAAATAAGATAGGCAAAAAAATAGAAAAAATAGTAAAAGCAAATAAATATACTAAAAAATATATAACACAAGTAACAAAAAAAACAATAATAGTAGATGTAGAAACACCATCTAAAGATTTGAGAAAAGTGAGTATAGAAGATATAAGTTCAAATATTAGAGAAAAAATGAAAAATATACCTGACATAACTTATACAGTAAAAGGGTCATCCAGAGGTGGTGGCGGAGGTGGAGCTGCGATACAGGTTTCTATACAAGGTGACAATTATGTAATTCTAGAAAAATTGTCAAATAAAGTAAAAGAAAAAATAAAAAGTTTAAAAGGTATTGTAGATGTAGAAAGCTCATTTGAAGGTGGAAATCCAGAAGTGAGAATTAAAATAAACAGAGAAAAAGCAGAATATTATGGATTGAATATAAGTTATATATCTTCTATAATTAATTCGAAAATGGCGGGGATAGTACCTTTAAAAATTCAAAGTAGTGGACAAGATATAAAAGTTAAATTAATATTAAAAAAAGAATATAGAGACTCTATAAAAAAATTAGAAGATATATTAATATCTACCCGAAATGGAGAAACAGTTAGATTAAAGGAGATTGCAAATTTTGAACAAGGAGAAGGACCAACTCAAATACTTAGAGAAGATAAAAGGAGAGAAATAATAGTTTCGGCAAATAATTCAGGAATATCACTAGGAAATGCAACTAAGGAGATTACGAAAGCTATTAATGGTATAAAATTCCCAAGTGGATATTCATATAAGTTTGGTGGAAGTCAAAAAAGTATGATGGAAGCTATGCAAAGTTTAGTAGTAGCATTTTTAATTGCAATATTTCTTGTATATATGATTTTGGCTTCACAATTTGAATCATTTATATTACCGGCAATTATAATGATAAGTGTGCCGTTTTCATTAGTTGGAGTATACTTAGGGCTTATGATAACAGGATTTAGCTTAAGTATAACGGTAATGATAGGAATTATAATGCTAGCAGGAATCGTTGTAAATAATGCTATAGTTTTAATTGATTATATAAATTTATTAAAGGCGAGAGAAATAG
This sequence comes from Haliovirga abyssi, assembly GCF_030295325.1. Classification (GTDB taxonomy): domain Bacteria; phylum Fusobacteriota; class Fusobacteriia; order Fusobacteriales; family Haliovirgaceae; genus Haliovirga; species Haliovirga abyssi. The sequence goes on from NZ_AP027059.1 coordinate 108,792, forward strand.
ATAGACATGAAGCTATAAAAAAAGCGGGTAAAACTAGATTAAGACCAATATTAATGACTACAACAACTACTGTTTTTGGAATGATTCCATTAGCAATGGGAATAGGTGCAAGTTCTGATTTTTATCAACCACTTGCAATATCTGTAATATTCGGATTAAGTGTTTCTACACTTTTAACTTTAATAGTAATACCGGTATTATATTCGCTGTTTGATGATTTTCATATATGGTATATGAAAAAAAGAGGAAAAGCGGAATAACAAAAAGGGGGTTATAAATATGTATAAAGGAATAAGAATAGTGTATGATTCAGTAATAGAAGATAGAATATTAAAAATATTAAAAAGTGAAAATATAGAAAAATATATAAAATTTCCTAAACTTGAAGGAGTTTGGGGAAAAGAATTAAGACATTTAAATTCTCATATATGGCCTGGTACAGATGGAATAATTTTTTTAATGTTACCAGAAGAAAAATCTGTAACTGTGTTAGATAAATTTAGAAACTTTAAGAAAAAATTGGAGATAGATGTTCCGTTTATGATAGTAGTATCGCCAATAGAAGAGATAATATAAAGAATGTAAAAAAGGGCAGATTTAAATATCTGCCCTTTTTTGATTTTTATCTTTGTGTTGAACTGTTTTTTATTAATCTTTATTAATAAAATTATCAATAATTGGATTTATCTTGTCATATTCAATTAAAAATGAATCATGACCAGAGTAGGTATTTATCTCGTGATATTCTACATTTTTTTCTTTTTCTTTTAATATATTTGACATCTCTTGAGATTGGTAAGATGGAAATAACCAGTCAGATGTAAATGACATAATTAAAATTTCTTTTGCCTTTATATTATCTAAAGCGTCCTCTAAAGAATTAAAATCTCTGCTAATATCAAATAGATCCATAGCCTTACTTAAATATAGATATGAATTAGCATCAAATTTTTTTACAAATTTGTATCCTTGGTGATCTAAATAATTTTCTACTTCAAATTTTTCGTCAAAGTCAAAATATTCAGTAATATTTGCATGCTTTCTTCCAAATTTTATTTGCATAGCTTCGTCGGAAAGATATGTAATATGAGCAACCATTCTAGCTAATGCAAGGCCGTCTAATAGTCGCTTTTCCTTATAATAATTACCACCATTCCATTTGGGATCAATCATAATAGCATGCCTTCCAATTTTATTAAAAGCTATAGATTGTGGAGAGAGCTTACTAGTAGCAGCAATAACAACTAGTTTATCCATAAAATCAGGATATGTAACACCCCATTGTAATGCCTGCATTCCTCCAATAGAACCACCAATTACAGATTTTAGATGGTAGATTCCAAAATGTTTTTCCAAAAGAATTTTTTGAGTTTCTACCATATCTTTTATTGTTATTGTAGGAAATTTCATTGCGTATGGTTCTTTTGTTTCAGGATTTATAGAATTTGGGCCTGTAGACCCACTACAACCACCTAAAATATTAGAACAAACAATAAAATATTTGTTAGTATCTAATGGTCTTCCTGGACCTATAATAGGATCCCACCAACCTGTTTCAGAATCTTTATCCAATCTGCCTGCTACATGAGAATTTCCAGTTAGAGCATGACAGATTAAAATTGCATTATCTTTATTTTTGTTAAGGGTACCATAAGTTTCGTAATCAAGTGTTATGGGCCCGAATTTCATTCCAGATTCTAGTTTTAAAAGAGGAAATTCGCTATTGCCTGTAGCGAATGTAAATTTTCCATGTTTTAAATTTATAGTTTCAGGTAAATTAGGAGGAAATTTCTCTTCTCTCAATTGTTTTCCAGTTAAATTTTTCATAATGCACCTCCATAAAATCGTAAAATATATAGAAAACAGCACTGCTTGCAATAAGAAAGTTATAATTTTCAAAAATTTCAGTTGCTAAAAATAAAAACTGTTCTTTTGTATTGTTAATATATTATACATTAATAAAAAAAAATCTTCAAGAACAAAAAAAAGTTGAAAAAAAATTATAAAAATGTTATTATATAGAAGAAAGTGTTTAAATATTGGAGGTGCGGTCGTGGAAAAGACATCATTGCTTGTAATTTCAACAAATAAGGAGTTACAACAAAACTTGAGGAAAGAATTAAAAGAGGATTATGAGGTAATAACATTTGATAATCTTTTAGATGGACTGGATATGTTAAGAGAGAGCGATTTTGAAGTTATGCTATTAGATGAGAACTTAAATTGGTTTACTTTTGATGAAGCTATGAAAAAAGTTAAAGGTATAGGAAAAGATATTTTTGTATTAGGATTGTTAAGTGATGAAAATCCAGCTAGAATAAAAGAGATAAAAATGGCAGGTATATATGATTATATTTTGAAACCTATTAATAAAAGAGAATTTGACAGATTAATAGATCATGTTTTAAATAATATAGAAATATTAAAAGAAAAAAGAGATTTGGAGAAAAAACTTCTTATTATTGAAAAAGAAGAAGAGATGATAGGTCAAAGTAATTCTATAAAACAATTAAAACAAATGATAGAAAAAGTAGCTTTAGGAGATACTACAGTTTTAATATTAGGAGAAAATGGTGTTGGAAAAGAATTAGTAGCAAAAGAGATCTATAGAAGAAGTCCTAGGTATAGAAAACCGTTTATAACATTAAATTGTGCAGCAATATCTAGTAATGCTATAGAAGCAGAACTATTTGGGTATGAAAAAGGAGCTTTTACAGGAGCAAATTTATCTAAAAAAGGGATAATAGAGGAAGCGCATACTGGAACTCTATTTTTAGATGAAATAGGTGAACTTGATGTAAAAACTCAAGCAAAACTATTGAGAGTGATAGAATATGGAGAACTTAGAAGAGTTGGAAGCAGCAAAACTTTAAAAGTAGACGTGAGATTTATAGCTGCTACAAATAAAAAATTAGAAGATGAAGTTAGAAGAGGTAATTTTAGAAAAGATTTGTATCACAGACTAACTAATTTTCCTATTTATGTAATGCCTTTAAAAGATAGAAAAGAAGATATTCCATTATTGGTAAACTACTTTTTAAATAAAATTGTGGAAGAACTACATAAAGATATGATTGTGTTTTCAGGCGAAGCAATGAAATATTTGATAGATTACAATTATCCTGGAAATGTAAGAGAATTAAGAAATATTATTGAGAGAATAGTTATTCTTTCAAATGATAGAGTTATTTCAGTAGAGGATTTGCCATTAGAATTAAAAATGAAATCAGATACACTTGAAAATAAAGTTGTAATTGGATTAGGGCCTTTAAAACAAATTTTAGAAAAAGAGATATATGAATTAGCAGAAGTAGAGAGAGTTGTAATTGGAATGGCTCTTCAAAGAACAAGGTGGAATAAGCAAGAAACTGCTAAGGTTTTAGGAATAGGAAGAACGACTTTATACGAGAAAATAAAAAGATATAATTTGGATAGAAGATTAATAGAAAAAGAGATGATGTAAAAAATGGATTTCAATTTAGTTCAATCATATATTTTAAAACTTCCTAAAATTGAAGAGCTAAAAGATATTCCTCAAATAAAAATATTAATAGAAGGATATTCTGAAAGAATAGTAGACGAATATCTTTCTAAGATATTAGAAGAGCGACATAAAAAAATTGTTAAATCAGATGTAGAAGAAGATTTAAAAAAAATGGATTTTTCTATTGACTATTATATAAAAGAGTTGAAAAAAGGGATTGAGATAGAAAAAGGAAAATCATTAAAAAAAGTTATAAATTGTATGGGAACGATCTATTCTGATTATATTGGGAATAGATTTTATTCTAAAGAGGTTTTGGATAATTTTAGTAAGGTTTTTTTTGAGTATACAAATATGGAGCTAGATGAAGAAAATGGAAAAAAAACAGATATAGATAGTGATTTTGAAAAATTGTTAGTTCAACTTTTTGCACAGAAGAACTGTTTATTGGTGAATAATATGGGGAGTGCATTTTATTTACTTGTGGATACTATTTTTAAGGATAAAAATATAATACTTAGTAATTCTGATTGGCTATATTTTTCGGAATTAAAATATGGGATATCGGATGTAATAAAAAATGCAAATGGAAAAATAAAAATAGCAGGTTATTTAAATGATATTAATATAGAAAATTATATTGAATTAATTGAAGAAAAAGATGATTTATGTTTATATAGTGAAATGTTTAATGGGAAAAAAGAGTTTGTTTCAAATGTAAAAGAAGATGAATTCCAAGCTTTAAAAGAAAAATCTAAGACAGTTTATATTACAGATAAAGTGTATATAGAAACTGAATCAAATGCGATAAAAAAAATAGGATATGATATAAAAACTGTTTTAGAGAAAAAATATGATTTTTATATATTGGAACTTTCTAAATTAGGGAATTTCCCGCCTGTAGGAATAATTTTTGCAGATGAAGAAAGTATAGAAAAGATGAAAAAGAACTTTATATATTCTTTGATATCTTTAAATAAAGAGATGAAGGTACTTTTATATTTTTCAATAAAGTTATATTTAGAAAAAAAAGTAAATAAAGTTTGGATTAATGAAACTCTTGCAGAAGATAGAGTGAAAGATAAAAATATAAAATTTATAAAAAATATAGAAGGAAAATTATTTGAAAAAGCTGAAATAGAGCTAGTAGAAACTAAACAGTTTTCGTTCTTTGAATCAATGGGAGATTCTAAAAATGAAAATAGAGAATTTATAAAAATATATCCTCTGAAAAAAGATGTTTATGAAGCTGAAAAAGAGTTGAGAGTGGGATATCCAATTGTATTATGTTGGGTAGTTGAAGATAGTTTGCTTTTGAATATAGATTTGTTAAAAAACGAAGAGATAGAAATATTAAATAAAAAGCTATTGGAAGTGTTATAAATCTTCTGATAGCTTTTTATTTGATGCTTGGAAAAATATTTATACTTCACCACCTGAAATGTAACCTTATTTTTCTATGTAATAAAATTTTACTTGACAATTTTCTATTAATTTGATAATATTATTAAGCTAAAATGGCATAAAGTTTATTTTTATATATATTGAAAGGAGGTGCACAGATGCCTACTATAAATCAGTTGGTAAAAAAAGGTAGAAAAAAAATTGAAAAAGCAAAAGCTACACCAGCTTTACAAAGCAACCCACAAAAAAGAGGAGTTTGTGTAAGAGTTTACACTACTACACCAAAAAAACCAAACTCAGCGTTAAGAAAAGTTGCGAGAGTAAAATTGACAAATGGGATAGAAGTTTCAGCGTATATTCCAGGAATCGGACATAACTTACAAGAACATTCAATAGTACTTGTAAGAGGAGGAAGAGTTAAAGATTTACCAGGAGTTAGATACAGAATAATAAGAGGAACATTAGATGCAGCAGGTGTTTCTGACAGAAAACAAGCAAGATCAAGATACGGTGCTAAAAAGAAGTAAATTAGGAGGTGAATAATAGCGAATGGCAAGACGTAGAGTGGCAAAAAAAAGAGAAGTATTACCAGATTCAGTTTATGGAGATAAAATTGTAACAAAATTCATAAATGGAATAATGAAAGATGGAAAAAAATCATTAGCTGAAAATATATTTTATACAGCTATGGATAAAATAAAAGAAAAAACTGGTGAAGAGGGAATTGATACGTTTAGAAAAGCTTTGGAAAATATCCAACCTTTACTTGAAGTTAAATCAAGAAGAATAGGTGGAGCTACTTATCAAATACCAATAGAAGTAAGACCAGAAAGATCTCAAACATTAGCTATAAGATGGTTGGTTAAATATACTAGAGCTAGAAAAGAATATGGAATGATAGATAAATTAGCAAGCGAATTAATAGCAGCGGCTAATGAAGATGGGGCAACATTCAAGAAGAAAGAAGATACTCATAAAATGGCAGATGCTAATAGAGCTTTTGCGCATTATAAATGGTAAAATAAAAGGAGGACAATCTAATGGCTAGACAAGTTTCTTTGCAAAAAACAAGAAACATAGGGATAATGGCCCATATAGATGCCGGTAAAACAACAACAACAGAAAGAATTCTTTTTTATACGGGGATAACTCATAAAATTGGAGAAGTTCATGAAGGTGCAGCTGAAATGGATTGGATGGAGCAAGAAAAAGAAAGAGGTATAACAATTACTTCTGCAGCTACTACTTGTTTCTGGAAAAAACATAGAATAAATATTATAGACACACCAGGGCACGTGGACTTCACAGTAGAGGTTGAAAGATCTCTAAGGGTTCTAGATGGAACAGTTGCTGTTTTCAGTGGTGTTGACGGGGTTCAACCACAATCAGAAACAGTTTGGAGACAAGCAGATAAATACAAAGTTCCTAAAATGGTATTTATTAATAAAATGGATAGAGTTGGGGCGGATTATTTTATGTGTATGAATGACATAAAAGAAAAGCTTGGAGCTAATCCTGTACCTATTCAATTGCCGATTGGAGCAGAAGATTATTTCGAAGGAATAGTTGATCTTGTTACAATGAAGGAAATTGTTTGGGAAACAGAAGATATGGGAGCTAATTACACTGTTCAAGATATTAGAGAAGATTTGAAAGAACAAGCTGAAGAGTATAGAGATAAATTGCTAGAATCTATTTCAGAAGTTGAAGATGATTTGATGGAGAAATATATTGGCGGAGAAGAGATTTCAGAAGAAGAGATAAGAGCTGCTTTGAGAAAAGGAACTATTGACAATACATTAGTACCAATGCTTTGTGGAACTGCTTTTAAAAATAAAGGTGTTCAAACATTGCTTGATGCTGTAGTTGAATATATGCCTTCACCTCTTGACATAGGTGCAGTAAAAGGAACTGATCCTAAAACAGAAGAAGAGATAGATAGAGAACCATCTGATGACGCAAGTTTTTCAGCTTTGGCTTTCAAAATAATGACAGATCCTTTTGTAGGGAAATTAGCTTTCTTTAGAGTTTACTCAGGAGTGTTAGACAAGGGAAGTTATGTATTGAATTCAACAAAAGGTAAAAAAGAGAGAATTGGTAGAATTTTACAAATGCATGCTAATAAAAGAAATGAAATAGATAAAGTGTATGCTGGAGATATTGCAGCTGCCATTGGATTAAAAGGAACTACTACAGGGGATACTTTGTGTGATGAATCTAATCCTATAATTCTTGAAAAAATGGAATTCCCAGAACCAGTTATATCGGTTGCTGTAGAGCCTAAAACAAAAAAAGATCAAGAAAAAATGGGTATTGCACTTCAAAAATTAGCAGAAGAAGATCCTACATTTAGAGTGAAAACTGATGAAGAAACAGGTCAAACAATCATATCTGGAATGGGAGAACTTCATTTGGAGATTCTTGTAGATAGAATGAAAAGAGAATTTAGTGTAGAAGCAACAGTTGGTAAACCACAAGTTGCTTATAGAGAAACAATTAAAGGAAATGCAAGAGTAGAATCTAAATATATCAAACAAAGTGGAGGTAAAGGACAATACGGACATGTATGGATTGATGTTGAGCCACTTGAAAGAGGTAAAGGATTTGAATTTGTAAATAAAATTGTTGGTGGAGCTATTCCTAGAGAATATATTCCAGCAGTAGAAAAAGGTATAGTAGAAGCTTTAGAAGGCGGAATTTTAGCTGGATATGCAATGCAAGATGTTAAAGTAGTGTTATTTGATGGTAGTTATCATGATGTGGATTCATCTGAAATGGCATTTAAAATTGCAGGATCAATGGCAATAAAAAATGCAGCTAAAAAAGCAAATCCAATAATTCTAGAACCTATATTTGATGTTGAGGTTGTTACTCCTGAAGAATATATGGGAGATATAATAGGAGATCTTAATTCAAGAAGAGGAAGAATAGAAGGAATGGAAGATAGAGCAGGAGCTAAAATAGTAAAAGCAAAAGTAGCTTTATCAGAAATGTTTGGATACGCAACTGATTTGAGATCTAAATCTCAAGGAAGAGCAACTTATGTATACAGATTTGATCATTATGAAGAGGTTCCAACAAATATTGCTAAAGAAATAATAGAAAAAAGAAGTTAAATTTAAATTGAAAACTGATATATTAAAATAAAAATTAATTTTTTAGGAGGTAAAAAAATGGCAAAAGAAAAATATGAGAGAACAAAACCCCATGTAAATATAGGTACAATAGGTCATGTCGATCATGGTAAGACAACAACAACAGCTGCTATATCAAAAATATTAGCAGATAAAGGGTTAGCAGAAAAAGTGGATTTTGAAAATATAGATCAAGCTCCAGAAGAAAGAGAAAGAGGAATAACAATAAATACAGCTCATGTGGAATATGAAACAGAAGCAAGACATTATGCGCATGTGGATTGTCCAGGCCATGCTGATTATGTAAAAAACATGATCACAGGAGCAGCTCAAATGGATGGAGCTATATTAGTAGTATCAGCAGCAGATGGTCCAATGCCTCAAACAAGAGAACATATATTACTAGCAAGACAAGTAGGGGTTCCTTACATAGTAGTATACTTAAATAAAGCAGATATGGTAGAAGATGAAGAACTATTAGAATTAGTAGAAATGGAAGTAAGAGAACTATTAAGTGAATATCAATACCCAGGAGATGATGTACCAGTAATAATAGGATCATCATTAAAAGCATTAGAAGGGGATAAAAAATATGAAGATAAAATAATGGAATTAATGGCTGCAGTGGATGAATATATTCCAACACCAACAAGACCATTAGATCAACCATTCTTGATGCCAATAGAAGATGTATTTACAATAACAGGAAGAGGAACAGTTGTAACAGGAAGAGTAGAAAGAGGAATAGTAAAAGTAGGAGAAGAAATTTCAATAATAGGAATAAAAGATACAGTAAAAACAACAGTAACAGGAGTAGAAATGTTTAGAAAACTGTTAGATCAAGGTCAAGCAGGAGATAACATAGGAGTATTATTAAGAGGAATAAAAAAAGAAGATGTGGAAAGAGGACAAGTATTAGCAAAACCAGGAAGTATAACACCACATACAAAATTTAAATCAGAAGTATATGTATTGAAAAAAGAAGAGGGTGGAAGACATACACCATTCTTCGCAGGATATAGACCACAATTTTATTTCAGAACAACAGATATAACTGGATCAATCAAATTACCTGAAGGAGTAGAAATGGTAATGCCAGGAGATAATATAGAAATGGAAATAGAATTAATTCATCCAATTGCAATGGAAAAAGGATTAAAATTTGCAATTAGAGAGGGTGGAAGAACTGTAGGAGCTGGAGTAGTTGCTACTATAATGGAATAATTAAGTGAAGAGGCATTTGCCTCTTCATAATCTTAGAGGTGCATAATTAATCAGGAGGTGGAAAAAGTTTAATGAGTTCTGGAAAAATAAGAATATATTTAAATGCATATGATCATAAATTGTTAGATCAATCTGCACAAAAAGTTGCAGAAACAGCAAAAAAAACAGGAGCTAAGATAGCAGGGCCTTTGCCTTTGCCTACAAAAACAAAACGATATACAGTACTTAGATCTGTTCATGTAAATAAAGATTCAAGAGAACAATTTGAAATGAGAATTCACAGAAGAATGGTAGAACTTTTAAGTTCTAATCAAAAAACAATTGCAGCTTTAACTGCTCTTAGCCTACCATCAGGTGTAGGAATAGAAATAAGACAAGCGTAATAATATAAGTTGACATTTTAGTCAACCAATATATGGAGGTGTAACAATGTTAGGATTATTAGGAAAAAAAATTGGAATGACTCAAATATTTGAGGATGGAAAAACTATTCCAGTTACAGTAGTAGAAGCAGGACCAAATTACATATTACAAAAGAAAACAGAAGAAAAAGAAGGATACAACGCAATTCAAGTTGGTTTTGGAACAAAGAGTGAAAAAAATGTGAATAAACCAATGATGGGTATTTTTAAAAAAGCTAATGTAGGACCTTTAAGATTTGTAAAAGAATTTAAAGTTGACAATGTTGACGAATTTGAATTAGGACAAGTAGTTAAAGCAGATGCATTAAGTGAAATAAAATATGTTGATGTTGTAGGAACTTCAAAAGGAAAAGGGTATCAAGGTGTAATGAAAAGACATAACTTTGGTGGAAATAGAAAAACACATGGTGTGTCAAGAGCACATAGATCACCAGGTTCAATAGGTCAAAGCTCATCTCCTTCAAAAGTTTTAAAAGGACTAAAAATGGCAGGACAACTTGGAGGAGTTCAAGTAACTGTTCAAAATTTAGAAGTAGTGAAAGTAGATGTAGCAAATAACTTATTATTAATAAAAGGGGCTGTACCAGGACCTAAAAACGGTTTATTAGTTATTAAACCAGCTGTAAAAAAATATTAGTGGCCAGGAAGGAGGAGTAAATAATGCCAATATTGGATTTGTATAATATGCAAGGAGATAAAACAGGAACTATTGAATTAAAGAATGAAGTATTTGGAATAGAACCTAACAAAACAGTCTTGCACGAAGTATTACTTGCAGAACTTGCCGGTTCAAGACAAGGAACTGCAGCAACAAAAACTAGAGCAATGGTAAGAGGTGGAGGAAGAAAACCACTTAAACAAAAAGGAACAGGAAGAGCTAGACAAGGGTCAATAAGAGCTCCTCATTGGGTTGGAGGAGGAGTAACATTTGGACCTCAACCAAGATCATATGAACAAAAAATAAATAAAAAAGTTAAGAAATTAGCTTTAAGATCAGCTTTGTCTGAAAAAGTAAATGAAGGAAATTTAGTTGTTGTAGATGAATTTAATTTTGATGCACCTAAAACTAAAAGTATAATAGCATTTAATACAAAAGTTGGAGCAGATAAAAAACAATTATTCGTATTAAATGATTTAGCAGGTGATAAAGATTGGAATACATACTTATCAGCTAGAAATTTAAAAGATGCAGTAATATTACAACCAAATGAAATGGGTGTATATTGGTTATTGAAACAAAACAAAGTAATAATTACAAAAGATGCAATTAGCACTATAGAGGAGGTGCTAGCATAATGACTATTTATGAAATGATAAGAAAACCAATAATAACAGAAAAAAGTGAATTATTAAGAAGAGAATTTAATAAATACACATTTGAAGTAGATAAAAGAGTAAACAAATTGGAAATTAAAAATGCAGTAGAAAAAATATTTGGAGTTACAGTAGAATCAGTAGCTACAATAACTTCAAAACCAAAGACAAAAAGACACGGAATGAAATTATATAAAACACCTTTAAAGAAAAAAGCAATTGTAAAATTAAAAGATGGAGATAATATAAAATATTTCGAAGGTGTGTAAAATTAAGCGGAATGGAGGGTAGAATCGATGCCAATTAAAAAGTTTAAGGCAATGACTAATGGAACTAGACATATGACAATGTTAGTTAATCCTGATTTAGATAAAAATGTAAGACCAGAAAAAAGTTTGACTGTGCCTCTAAAGAGTGCATATGGAAGAGATAATTATGGTCATAGAACAGGAAGAAACGTACAAAAAGGTCATAAAAGATTATATAGATTAATAGATTTTAAAAGAAATAAATTAGATATACCAGCAAAAGTAAAAACAATAGAATATGATCCAAACAGAACAGCAAATATAGCTTTACTTGTATATGCTGATGGAGAAAAAAGATATATATTAGCTCCAGAAGGATTAAAACAAGGAGATACTGTATTAGCAGGAGCAGGTGCTGATATTACTCCAGGAAATGCTATGAAATTGAAAGACTTACCAGTTGGAACAAGAATTCATAATATTGAATTACAACCAGGAAAAGGTGGGCAATTAGCAAGATCTGCAGGAGTATATGGAAGACTTGTAGCAAAAGAAGGAACTTATTGTCACGTAGAGATGCCATCTGGAGAATTAAGATTAATTCATAAAGAGTGTATAGCTACAATTGGTGTTGTTGGAAATGGAGAACATCAATTAGTAACAATAGGTAAAGCAGGAAGAAACAGACATATGGGAAGAAGACCTCACGTAAGAGGATCAGCAATGAATCCTGTAGATCATCCACATGGTGGAGGAGAAGGTGGAGCTCCAGTAGGAAGAAAGAGTCCTGTGACTCCTTGGGGGAAACCAACTCTTGGTAAGAAAACTAGAGGAAAAAAACTTAGCGATAAATTTATTGTAAGAGGAAGAAAGAAGAAATAGTTGAGAGGAGGTAAATAATGGCACGTTCATTAAAAAAGGGACCTTTTGTAGATGATCACTTAATGAAAAAAGTGGAAATTTTAAATAAAGAGAGCAAAAAACAAGTTATAAAAACATGGTCTAGAAGATCAACAATATTTCCTGACTTTATAGGCCATACTTTTGCCGTTTATAATGGTAAAAAACATGTCCCAGTATATGTTACTGAGGAAATGGTTGGACATAAATTAGGAGAATTTTCACCTACAAGAACATTTCGTGGGCATGGAAAAGACGCAAAGAAAAAATAGAGAGGAGGCATTATTTTGGAAGCGAAAGCAATAGGACGTTATTTTAGAGTTAGTCCTCAAAAAGCAAGATTAGTGGCTGACTTAGTAAGAAATAAAAACGCTGAAGAAGCTTTAAATATACTTAAATTTACAAATAAAAAAGCTGCTCCATTAATAGAAAAAGTACTGAAATCAGCAATAGCTAATGCAGTAAACAATTTCGATATGGATGAAGAGAAATTATATGTTTCTACAATTTATATTGATAAAGGGCCTTTTTTGAAAAGAATAAAGCCAAGAGCTATGGGTAGAGCAGATAGAATATTAAAGAAAACTAGTCACATTACAGTTTGTGTAGGTGAGAAAAAGGAGGGATAGTTAAGTGGGCCAAAAAGTAGATCCTAGAGGATTGAGGTTAGGAATTACTAGAACTTGGGATTCTAACTGGTATGCAGACAAAAAAAGTTATGCAAACTATTTTCATGAAGACTTAAAAGTTAGAAACTTTATAAAGAAAAATTATTATCATGCAGGTATTGCAAAAATATTAATTGAAAGAACTTCACCTTCTCAAGTGGTGATTGCAATTTATACAGCAAAAGCTGGGATATTAATTGGAAGAAAAGGTGTCGAAATAGAGGCATTAAAGAAAAAACTTGAAAAATTAACTGGTAAAAAAATCATAGTTAAGGTTCAAGAAGTAAAACAACCTAATAGAAATGCTCAATTAGTAGCAGAAGGTGTAGCTTTCTCTATAGAAAAAAGAATAGCATATAAAAGAGCAATGAATCAAGCTATAAGAAGAGCAGAAAAATCAGGTGCACAAGGAATAAAAGTTTCAGTTTCAGGAAGACTAAATGGTGCTGAAATTGCAAGAGCAGAGTGGAGTTTATCAGGAAGAGTTCCTTTGCATACATTAAGAGCAGATATCGACTATGCAACAGCAGAAGCAGATACTACTTATGGAAAAATCGGAATAAAAGTTTGGATTTTTAATGGAGAAGTTCTTCCAAAGAAAGCGGAAGGAGGGCAAAAATAGATGTTGATGCCAAAGAGAACAAAATATAGAAAACAAATGAGAGGCAGACTAAAAGGAAAAGCTCATAGAGGAAATTATGTGGCTTTTGGAGACTTCGGACTTCAAGCATTAGAACCTCATTGGATAACTAATAGACAAATAGAAGCTTGTAGAGTTACAATTAACAGAACATTTAAAAGAACAGGAAAAGTATTCATAAGAATATTCCCTGACAAACCTTTTACTCAAAAACCAGCTGAAACACGTATGGGAAAAGGAAAAGGAAATGTTGAAGGATGGGTAGGAGTTGTTAAACCTGGAAAAATATTATTTGAAGTTTCAGGAGTAACAGAAGAATTAGCAAGAGAAGCAATGAGAAAAGCAGCTCATAAATTACCTATAAAAGTTAAATTTGTAAAAAGAGAAAATGGTGGTGATGTAAATGAAGGCTAATGAATTGAAAGCTTTAGCAGCAGAAGAATTAGTAAATAAAGAAAAAGAATTAAAAGAAGAATTATTTAACTTGAAGTTTCAACTTTCTTTAGGACAGCTTACAAATACAACAAGAGTAAGACAAGTAAGAAGAGATATAGCAAGAATAAAAACAATCTTGGGAGAGAGGGAATTGGTTAATAAGGAGGGATAAATAAGTGGAAACTCGTAATGACAGAAAAGTCAGAGAAGGAGTAGTTGTATCTGACAAAATGGATAAGACAGTAGTGGTAGCAGAAGTTAGAATGATTATGCATCCATTATATAAAAAAAGAGTAAAAAGTACAAAAAAATATAAAGCTCATGATGAAGAAAACATTTGTAAAACAGGAGATAAAGTAAGAATAATGGAAACAAGACCTCTAAGTAAAGATAAAAGATGGAGAGTCGTAGATATTCTTGTAAAAGCTAAGTAGCGAGAGGAGGAAAATTTAAATGATACAACAACAAACTGTCCTTAATGTAGCTGATAACTCTGGTGCAAAAAAAATAATGTGTATAAGAGTATTAGGAGGATCAAAAAGAAAATTCGGAAGAATTGGAGATGTGATCGTAGCAAGTGTTAAGGAATCAAGTCCAAATGGAAATGTAAAAAAAGGTGAAGTGATAAAAGCTGTTGTAGTAAGAACAAGAAAAGAAATAAGAAGAGCAGATGGGTCATATATAAAATTTGATGACAATGCAGCTGTTATTATAGATGAGAATAAGAATCCAAAAGGAACTAGAATTTTCGGACCTGTGGCAAGAGAATTGAGAACTAAAGATTTTATGAAAATAGTCTCTCTTGCACCAGAAGTATTATAGGAAGGAGGTAAATAACCTTGGCAAAGCCTAAAATTAAATTCGTACCAAATAAATTACATGTAAAAACTGGAGATACAGTTTATGTGATATCTGGGAAAGATAAAGGAAAAGTAGGGAAAATAGTAAAAGTTTTTACTAAAAAAGGTAAAGTAGTAGTTGAAGGGATAAATATTGTAACTAAACATATGAAACCAACTCAAATGAACCCACAAGGGGGAGTTGTAGAAAAAGCTGCACCAATTTATACTTCAAAAGTAATGTTATATTGTGATAAATGTGGAAAACCAACAAGAATATCAAAAAAAGTGTTGGATGATGGAAAAAAAGTAAGAATATGTAAACACTGTGGTGAAGTGTTATAAGAAGGGAGGAAAACGTAGTGGCGGAAAAATACGTTCCTAGATTAATGGAAAAGTATAATAAAGATGTAGTACCTGCTCTTATGAATAAATTAGGAATAAAAAATATAATGGCGGTACCAAAAATAGAAAAAATTGTTGTAAGTATTGGAGTTGGAGAAGCAACTCAAAACTCAAAATTAATAGATGCAGCATTAAGTGATTTGAGAACTATTACAGGTCAACAACCTATTGTGGCAAGAGCAAAAAAATCAGAAGCTGGATTTAAATTAAGAGAAGGTGTAGCAATAGGAGTAAAAGTAACATTAAGAAAAGAAAAATTATATGAGTTCTTGGATAGGTTAATAGCAATTGCTTTACCAAGAGTTAGAGATTTTGAAGGTGTTAGTGCAAATTCATTTGATGGAAGAGGAAACTATACTCTAGGACTTAGAGAACAATTAGTATTCCCTGAAATTGAATATGATAAAGTTGAAAAAATCTTCGGTATGAGTATTACTGTAGTAACATCTGCAACGACTGATGCTGAAGCAAAGGCTTTACTTGATGAATTTGGTATGCCTTTCAAGAAATAAGGAGGTAATTTAAAAGATGGCTAAAAAGTCTATGATAAACCGTGATGCTAGGAAAAAGCAAAGAGTTCAACATAGAAATAGATGTAAGATTTGTGGAAGACCAAGAGGATATATGAGAGAATTCGAAATATGTCGTATATGTTTTAGAAAGCTAGCTGGGGAAGGTAAAATCCCTGGTGTAAAAAAAGCGAGCTGGTAGAAAGGGGGAAAGAGAATAAATGTATTTTACTGATCCAATAGCAGATATGCTAACAAGAATAAGAAATGCAAATTCAGCTTCACATGAAAAAGCAGACATGCCTTTTTCAAAAGAAAAAGAAGCTATAGCTTCTGTGCTAAAAGCAGAAGGATATATATTAAATTATAAGGTTATTGAAAAAAATAATAAAAAAGATTTAAGAATATATTTAAAATATGGAGTAAATAACGAAAAAGTAATAAAAGGAATAAAAAGAATTTCAACACCTGGAAGAAGAGCTTATTCAGGGGTTAAAGAGATGCCAAAAGTTTTAGGTGGACTTGGAATTGCAATAGTTTCAACACCAAAAGGAATAATTACTGGGAAAGAATGTAAAAAAGAAAATGTAGGTGGCGAAGTATTGTGCTACGTATGGTAAAAAGTATGTTAGGAGGTGCCAATTAATGTCAAGAGTAGGAAGAAATCCTATAACAGTTCCAGAAGGTGTAACTGTGGAGATAAATGGTTCAAATGTATCAGTAAAAGGACCAAAAGGAAAATTAGAAAATGCATTTAATGAAAATATATCTATAAAACAAGAAGCTGGACAAGTAATAGTAGAAAGACCAAATGATACTCCTCAAATGAGATCATTACATGGAACTACAAGAGCTTTAATTGCAAATATGATAACAGGTGTAAATCAAGGATTTACTAAAACTTTAGAATTAATCGGAGTGGGATATAGAGTAGCTGCAAAAGGTAAAGGACTTACTTTAGCACTAGGATATTCTCATCCTATAGAAATTCTTCCAATAGAAGGTATTACATTTAAATTGGAAGGAAATACAAAAATTAATGTTGAAGGAATAGATAGAGCCCTTGTTGGACAAGTAGCAGCAGATATTAGAGCTAAAAGAGCACCAGAACCTTACAAAGGAAAAGGTGTTAAATACTCTGATGAAGTAATAAGAAGAAAAGAAGGAAAAAAAGCATAAAGTAAAGGGGTGAAAAAGATTGTATAAGAGAATAGACAGAAATGCTAACAGGCTTAAAAGAAGATATAGAATAAGAAAAATAGTATCTGGAACAGCCGAAAGACCAAGATTAGCTGTTTTTAGAAGCTTAAATAATATATCTGTCCAATTAATAGATGATATAAAAGGACACACATTATTATCTGCTTCTACAATAGATAAAGAACTAAAATCAGAAGTTAAAAACGGTTCAAATGTAGAAGCTGCTAAATTAGTAGGAAAGAAAATTGCCGAAAGAGCATTAGCAAAAGGGATGAAAGTAGTAGTATTTGATAGAGGTGGATATTTATATACAGGTAGAGTAAAAGCCCTAGCTGATGCTGCAAGAGAAGCAGGATTGGAATTTTAAAGAGGGAGGGAAATAAACTTGAGAAGAGATAGAAAGAATTCTGAAAAAGATAGTAATCTACAAGAAAAGATAATCAGAATAAATAGAGTTTCAAAAACTGTAAAAGGTGGAAGAAGAATAAGTTTTTCTGTTTTAGCAGCAGTAGGAGATGGAGAAGGTAGTGTTGGTTTAGGTTTAGGAAAAGCTAATGGTGTTCCAGATGCAATAAAAAAAGCAATTGCAGTTGCTAAAAGAAATATGGTGAAAATGTCATTTAAAGGACATACAATTCCTCATGAAATAATTGGAGAATTCAGTTCAACTAAAGTGTTATTAAAACCGGCTTCTGCAGGTACAGGAGTAATAGCAGGATCATCTGCAAGAGATTTGTTAGAATTAGTAGGAGTACATAATATATTAACTAAAGTTATGGGAAGTAAAAATAGACTTAACGTAGCAAAGGCTACTATTAATGGATTACAAAACCTTAGAACTCCTGAAGCAATAGCTGCATTAAGAGGAAAAACTGTAGAAGAAATTATAGGCTAGGAGGTAAGGATAATGGCAGGAAAGCTAAAAATAAAGCTTGTAAAAAGCATAATTGGTAGAAAGCCAAAACATGTAGGGACTGTAAAGTCTTTAGGATTAAAAAAGCTAAATGATGTAGTAGAACAAAATGCTACAGCTGATATTATAGGAAAAATTAATCAAATATCTTACTTATTAGAAGTTGAGGAGGTGTAAGTAGTGAAATTAAACGAGTTAGCACCAGCTCAAGGATCAAAAAAAAATAGAAAAAGAGTTGGAAGAGGAGAATCTTCTGGAGTAGGAAAAACTTCTGGAAAAGGTAGTAATGGTCAAAAATCAAGATCAGGAAGCTATATTCATGTAGGTTTTGAAGGTGGACAAATGCCTTTAATTAGAAGAGTTCCAAAAAGAGGTTTTTCTAATTATAGATTTAAAAAAGAATTTGCAATAGTAAATTTGAAAACATTGGAAGAAAGATTTGAAGATGGAGCAGAGATAACACCAGAAATACTTTTAGAAGCAAAAGCAATAAAGAAATTATCTGATGGAGTAAAAGTTTTAAGTAAAGGAGATCTTACTAAAAAATTTACTGTAAAAGCTCATAAATTCTCTGCAGCAGCTAAAGAAAAAATAGAAGCTGTTGGTGGAAAAGTAGAGGTGATTTAAGTTGTCTATGTTACAAAATTTTTCTGATAAAATAATGGGTATAAACAAAATACCTGATTTAAGAAAAAAAGTAATTTTTACACTAATAATGTTTTTAGTTGCCAGGGTGGGAACTCATATTCCTTCCCCTGGAGTTGATGTAGCTAGACTTACTTCTATGGTTAATACTAATGATATTTTAGGATTCATCAATATGTTCTCTGGAGGAGCTTTTAAAAGAGTTTCAATTTTTGCACTAGGGGTTATGCCTTACATTAATGCTTCAATCGTAGTTCAATTACTAACAGTAATAGTTCCACAACTTGAAGAGATGCAAAAAGAAGAAAGAGAAAGAGCTAAAATAGTACAATGGACAAGATATCTTACTATTATAATAGGTGGAATACAAGGATTTGGTGTAAGTATATGGTTGCAATCAATGGGATTAGTTTATAATCCAGGATTTTTATTTTTATTTACAACTGTAACTATACTAACTGCTGGAACTGTATTCTTAATGTGGCTTGGAGAGCAAATAACTGTTAATGGAGTTGGAAATGGTATTTCATTAATAATATTTTTAAATATTATTGCAAGAATGCCAGCAGCACTTATACAGTCAGTACAAAAAATGAGTGGAAGTAAATTTTTCATAATTGAAATCTCATTTCTAATACTTATAGTTGTGGCAATAACTGCAGCAATAGTAGCATTCCAATTAGCTAATAGAAAAATACCTATTCAATATGCAGGAAAAGGTTTTGGAGGTAAAAATTCAATAGCTTCTAAAACATATTTGCCATTGAAAATAAATACAGCAGGTGTAATACCAATAATATTTGCTTCAGTTTTGTTAATGTTACCAGCTATGCTAGTGAAAGCATTACCAAATACTGATTTAAGAGTATTTTTAGAAAGAATTTTTTCAACTACAAGTCCAGTATATTTAACATTATATGCGGCACTTGTGATATTCTTTACTTTTTTCTATACTGCAATTATGTTTGATCCTGAAAAAGTAGCTGAAAATTTGAAAAAAAGTGGAGGCACAATTCCAGGAATAAGACCAGGTAGTGAAACAGTAGATTATCTTGAAAAAGTTGTTACAAGAATAACTTTTGGAGGAGCTATTTTCTTAGCTTTAATAGCTATAGTTCCAATGCTAATATTTGGTATGTTTGGTCTTCCTGTATACATAAGTGGAACAGGATTACTAATCATTGTTGGAGTAGCGTTAGATACTGTACAACAAATAAATGCGAATTTAGTTGTAAGAGAATATGAAGGATTTTTATCATAAAATTTTATGAATATAAATTTTTTAATTTATAGGCAATAGATTATGGGCATTTGCCTATATTCTATTGCCTTAATTTTTTAGGAAATAAAAAGTTGGAGTATAAGAAAGGAGTAGTAAAATATGAATATAATGTTATTGGGGGCACCTGGAGCAGGAAAAGGAACACAGGCTAAATATTTAATAGAAAACTTTGGAATTCCACAAATATCAACAGGTGATATTTTAAGAGCAGCTGTAAAAAGTGGAACTGAAATGGGAATAAAAGCTAAAAATTATATGGATAAAGGTGAATTAGTTCCAGATGATGTAATACTTGGAATAATAAAAGATAGATTGGCTGAAGATGATTGTAAAAAAGGATTTATTTTAGATGGATTTCCTAGAACAGTTGCACAAGCAGATAGTTTAGAAGTAGTATTAAAAGAGTTAGGGAAAAAAATGGATGGAGTAATAGCATTAACTGTAAAAGATGAAGAATTAATAACAAGATTAACTGGAAGAAGAGTATGTAAAGATTGTGGTTCAAGTTTTCATATTAAATTTAATCCACCAAAAGTAGAGAATATATGTGATTATTGTGGTGGAGAATTAATTATAAGAAAAGATGATAATATAGATACTGTAAAAAATAGATTAGAAGTATATAAAAAACAAACAGAACCATTAATAGAATATTATAGAAATAAAGGAAGTTTTATTGAAATTAATGGAGAACAAGATATAACAGCAATAAGAAAAGATATAGTAGAGGCTTTAAAAGGGGAATAGTATGATAATCTATAAAACAAGAGAAGAGATAAAAAAAATAGAGAAAGCTGATAAAATATTAGCTGAAATATTAGATGATCTACTACCAAAATATATAAAAGCTGGAGTAACAACATATGAATTAGATAAAATTGCAGAAGATTATATTTTATCAAAGGGAGCAAAACCAGGATTTAAAGGATATAGAGCTGGATATTTAACATTTCCAAGCACTTTATGCACTTCTATAAATGAAGAAGTAGTGCATGGAATTCCTTCTAAAAAGAGAAAGTTAAAAGATGGAGATATTATAAGTGTTGATGTAGGAAGCATAGTTGAAGGATATTATGGAGATTCAGCAAGAACATATTCTGTAGGAAAAATAGATGATATTGCTAAAAAATTAATGGACGTTACTGAAAAATCTTTATATATAGGGATAGAACAAGCAAAAGTTGGAAATAGAATATCAGATATAGGGCATGCCATTCAAGAATATATAGAATTAAATGGATTTGGAGTAGTAAGAGATTATTGCGGGCATGGAGTAGGTAGATATTTACATGAAGATCCTCAAATACCTAATTTTGGTCCTGTAGGAAGAGGCTCTAAAATAGAAGATGGTATGGTAATAGCAATAGAACCAATGGCAACAGAAGGTAGTTATAAGGTAAAAACTCTTCATGATGGTTGGACAGTTATAACAAAAGATAAAAAAAGAGCAGCACATTTTGAACACAGTATAGCAATAATTGATGGAAAACCTGTAATTTTAAGCAAACTATGATATTATTTCACTTGATTTTTATATGAATTTAGTGTAGAATATTTTAGAATGCTATAATTTCTTAAGTATCCAAAAAAATATAGACTTTTTATAGATAATTTGGTATAATAGAAAAACTTGAGTCTAGGAGGTTAGCTATGGCTAAAGAAGATGTAATAGAGTTGGAAGGTAAGGTTTTAGAATCTTTACCAAACGCAATGTTTAAAGTTGAACTAGAAAATGGACATGTTATTTTAGGACATATTTCTGGTAAAATGAGAATGAACTATATAAAAATTCTTCCAGGTGATAAAGTAACAGTTCAAATATCACCATATGATTTAACAAGAGGAAGAATAGTATATAGAAAAAAATAATTTAAAGGAGGGAGGGGAAAATGAAAGTCAGAGCATCTGTAAAACCAATCTGCGAAAAATGTAAAATAGTAAAAAGAAAAGGCAGAGTAATGGTAATTTGCGAGAATCCTAAGCACAAACAAAAACAAGGGTAAAGTTCTCTGTAAAGGTATATATTGTCGTAGGATGATTTTTTCTATTTATATAGAAAGTATACCGAGGAAAGTGTTTAGGTGGTTATAAAACCACTAGTATATAGAATATATTTTGATGATTTTGAGAGGAGGAAGTTTAAGTGGCTAGAATCGCCGGAGTTGATATACCACGTAATAAAAGAGTTGAAATTTCTTTAACTTATATTTATGGAATCGGTAGAAAGAGATCTCTTGAAGTACTTGGAAAAGCAGGAGTAAATCCTGATATAAGAGTAAAAGATTTAACAGAAGATGAAGTTGGAAAAATCAGAAATGTTATTACTGAAGAATTAAAAGTAGAGGGAGACCTTAGAAAAGAAGTAAGACTTAATATAAAAAGACTTATGGATATAAAAAGTTATAGAGGGCTAAGACATAGAAATGGATTGCCTGTTAGGGGACAAAAAACAAAAACTAATGCAAGGACAAGAAAAGGTCCTGCAAAGGCAGCTGTTAAAAAGAAAAAATAAGGAGGTAAGCTAAGTGGCTAAGAAAAGAGAGTCATCAAGCAAGAAGAAAAAATTAAGAAATATTCCTTCTGGGATTGCATATATACATTCAACATTTAATAACACTATAATCACAATAACAGATGAACAAGGAAGTGTTATTACTTGGAAAAGTGGAGGGCAAGCAGGATTTAAAGGTACCAAAAAAGGTACTCCATTTGCAGCACAATTAGCAGCTGAAGAAGCAGCTGGAATTGCAATGGAAAATGGTATTAAAAAATTAGAAGTTAGAGTAAAAGGGCCAGGATCTGGTAGAGAAGCATCTATAAGATCATTACAAGCTGTTGGAATTGAAGTTACTGCAATAAGAGATATTACACCAATTCCACATAATGGTTGTAGACCGCCAAAAAGAAGAAGAGTATAATTATTTGAAGGGAGGAATAAAAAGCGATGGCTAGATATATAGGGCCAGTTTGTAGACTTTGTAGAGCATCAGGACAAAAACTTTATTTAAAAGGTAATAGATGTTTTTCTGATAAATGTGCTTTAGAAAGAAGAAATACAAAACCTGGAATGCATGGAGCTTCAAGTAGCAAAATGACAGAATATGCAGTACAATTAAGAGAAAAACAAAAAGTTAAAAATATATATGGGTTACTTGAAAAACAATTTTATAAATATTATGAAGAAGCAGACAAAAAAGAAGGAATTACAGGTGAATTATTACTTAGTTTGCTAGAACAAAGATTAGATAATATTATATTTAGATTGGGAGTAGCAAAATCAAGAAGTCAAGCTAGACAAATAGTAAGACATAAACATGTGAAAGTAAATGGAAAAATTGTAAATATCCCATCTTTTAGAGTTAAAGAAGGAGATGTTATATCTGTTTCAGAAAAATCAAAAGATATTACAATTATAAAAGAAGCAGTAGAAACAGCAAAAGTTCCTTCATGGTTAGATTTTAATGCTGAAAAACTAGAAGGTAAATTAGTACAATTACCTAAAAGAGATGCAATTGACTATGAAATAAATGAACAATTGATAGTTGAGTTCTACTCTAGATAATAATCCTTCTTAAGGAGTGACAAATTATGTTGAAAATTGAAAAGATTTCAAAGAATATCACAATAAGTGAAGAAAAAATTAATGAAAAATCATATGTATATACGGTAGAACCGTTATATAGAGGGTATGGGAATACTTTAGGAAATGCTTTGAGAAGAGTATTATTATCATCTATTCCTGGAGCAGCAATAAAAGGATTAAAAATAGATGGTGTACTAAATGAATTTTCTACTATCGAAGGAGTAAAAGAAGCTGTAACTGATATAATATTAAATATTAAAGAGATTGTAGTTAAAACTGAGGTTCCAGGTGAAAGAAAAATGTCTTTAACTGTAACAGGACCTAAAGAAATTACAGGAGCAGATATCATATGTGATCCAGACTTAGAAATAGTTAATAAAGATAAAGTTATAGCAACAGTTACTACAGATAGAGAAATAAATATGGAGTTTTTAGTAGATACAGGTGAAAGCTTTGTAGTTGCTGAAGATATTGATAATAGTAATTGGGAAATAGGATATATTCCAGTAGATGCTATATATACTCCAATAAGAACTATAAGCTACCGTGTAGAAGATACAATGGTAGGAAGAATAACAAATTATGATAAATTGATAATGAACATCGAAACAGATGGAAGTGTCAAAATAAATGATGCTATTAGTTATGCTGTAGAATTATTAGAAAATCATTTAAATCCATTCTTAGAGATTGGAAATAAAATGGAGACTTTTAAAGAAGAGCAAGAAGAGATAGCTGAAGAAGAATTAAAAGAGCAGGAAAAGAAAGAAAAAGAAAAAGAGATTTCAAATTTAAAAATAGATGAACTTGATTTAACTGTAAGATCATATAACTGTTTGAAAAAAGCAGGAATAGAGAGCTTAGGAGAGTTAGGTGGATTAGGTGTATCGGAACTTTTAAAGATAAAAAATCTTGGAAGAAAATCTCTAACAGAGATAATGGAAAAATTAAAAGAATATGGATTTGATGTTTCTACAGAAGCATAAATCATGTTTTTATAGATAGGGAGGTAAAGAAATGCGTCATCATAAAGCGTATAGAAAGTTAGGTAGAAGAAGTGATCATAGAAAAGCTATGTTAAAAAACTTAACAATCTCTTTACTAGATAAAGAAAGAATTGAAACTACTGTAACAAGAGCAAAAGAACTTAGAAAATTTGCAGAAAGAATGATTACTTTAGGTAAAAAAGGAACTCTGCATGATAGAAGAAGAGCTTTTGCATTTTTAAGAAGTGAAGAAGTAGTTTATAAATTATTTTCTGATATCGCTAAGAGATATGAAGATAGAAATGGTGGATATACTAGAATTATGAAAACAGCAGTAAGAAGAGGCGATTCTGCAGAAATGGCAATAATCGAACTTGTATAATATTAAATAATTAAAAAGACAGCTTAGGCTGTCTTTTTTTTTATATGTTAGGAAAGTATAAATTGGATTCATAAAAATAGTTATTGAAAAAAATAAAAACTTGTAGTATAATAGTAATACAAGATGCTTAATGCTAAATAAATTACAGTTACTTTAAGAATTTAGGAGAATACTAAAATGGATATAATATTGAAAGTTGCTATTATAATATTAGGAGTTATAATACTTTTATTTATTAGAAGTCAAAAAAAAATAAAATATGAAAAAATGATTTTAGAAGATGAAAACGAAAGTTTAAAAACAGATAATGAGGATATAAAAGAACAACTAAAAAAAGGACGAAAAATAAACATGGAATTATATAGTGAAATCAATAATGAAAGTAATAATTTAGAAATAGAAAATGCTAAACTTTTTTATAAAAATTTAGAAAGTGAATTATATAGAAAAGGCAGAAATTCAGCATTTATATTTTCAGTAATTATAGTGTCAATAGATTATTATGAAGAGTATAAAAAATTATATACAGAGAAAGTAGAAGAGTTTAAAAACAGATTAGAAACAGATTTAAATTATGGTAGAAGAAAAATAGATATATTATCAAGAGGAAAAAAAGATGATAGTTGGATATTATTGTTGCCAATGACAGATAAAGATGGGGCTGCTGTTGTAATAGATAGAATTAAAAATATAAGTAAAAAGTATAGTGATAATCCTGTAATAAGCTTGACAATAGTGGCATTAGAAGTAGAAAATTGTGAAGATGTTAATGAAATATTTTTTAATTTGGAAGAGAGAGTAAAAAAACTGCAAAATAGTGGTGGAAATACAAGTATAGTAGATAAAATATAAAAAACAAAAAGCATATAAAAAATAGGAGGTAATAGATTATGGAAGTAAAGAGAATAGCATTAATACCAGGAGATGGAATAGGAAAAGAAGTTATTCCTGAAGGAGTAAAAGTATTAAAAGCGGCAGCCGAAGCAGAAGGATTTAAGTTAGAATTCACTAATTTTGATTTTGGTGCAGATAGATATTTAAGAGATAATGGTCATTTAATAGATGATGATGAGTTAGAAGAATTGAAAAAATATGATGCAATTTATCTTGGAGCTGTTGGAGATCCAAGAGTTCCGGCTGGAGTGTTAGAGCATGGAATTTTATTGAAATTAAGATTTGATTTAGATTTATATTTAAATTTAAGACCAATAAAATTATTTGATGAAAAATATTGTCCTTTGAAAAATAAAACAACAGCAGATATAGATTTTACAGTAATTAGAGAAAATACAGAGGATCTATATATTTCAGCAGGTGGATTTTTAAGAAAAGGGACTCCACAAGAAATTGCAACTCAAGAAATGATAGCTACAAGATTTGGAGTTGAAAGAGCTATTCGTTATGCGTTTGAAGAAGCTAGAAGAATAAATAAAAAGAAAACAGTAGCACTTTGTGATAAATCAAACGTATTGACTTATGCACATAATTTATGGCTAAGAGCATTTAATGAAATTGGAGAAGAATACCCAGATATAAAAAAAGAACATTATTATGTAGATGCAATTTGTATGAAAATGGTGAGAAGTCCTGAAATATTTGATGTAATAGTAACACCAAATATGTTTGGAGATATAATAACTGATTTGGGAGCAGAGATACAAGGTGGAATGGGAACTGCTGTTTCTGGAAATGTAAATCCAAATGGAATATCTATGTTTGAGCCTGTACATGGATCTGCACCTGATATAGCAGGACAAGGAATAGCTAATCCAATTGCAGCAATATTATCAGCGGCACAAATGATGGATGTATTAGGATTTGAAACTGCATCTAAGAAAATAGAAAAAGCAGTAATAAGAGCTATGGAAGAAAAAGAAACAACTAAAGATATGGGTGGAACATTAAATACAGCACAAGCTGGAGATGTAATAGCTAAATTTGTAAAAGAGGCATAATTAAATATAATGAAAAATTAAAAGATGATTTCTGTGTTATGCAGGAGTCATCTTTTCTATGTTTTTATTGTTCTTTAAGTAACGTTTAAAAAATAAATTTCTGATATTTTGTTATAAAAACGCTTAAAACACTACGTATTTTAAAACAAAATTAGATGGCTATTTTTAAGCCGTTCCTAAATAAGAATATAAAATTATAATAGTTTTGGAAGGAGAAAT
Organism: Haliovirga abyssi; assembly: GCF_030295325.1. GTDB lineage: Bacteria > Fusobacteriota > Fusobacteriia > Fusobacteriales > Haliovirgaceae > Haliovirga > Haliovirga abyssi. Next base: position 135,583 of record NZ_AP027059.1, read on the forward strand.
ATGCAAAAAGAAATTGTAAAAATATTAACAATAGATGGGGGAGGAATTAGAGGATTAATTCCATCTATTATTTTAAAAGAATTAGAGTCAAAATTACAAAAATTAGGAAATGATAAAAAATTTTATGAAATATTTGATTTAATAGCAGGTACATCTACTGGTGGAATAATCGCATTAGGACTTTCAGTTCCACCAAATGGATTAAAAACAGAAGAAATAATAAATTTTTATGAAACTGATGGAAAAAAAATATTTCCAAATGATATTTTTTCAAAATTAAAAAATGATATTAGACAATTAACAGATGAAAAATATGAAAAAAAACCATTAGAAAAAATTTTAAAGAATATATTTAATGAATATACATTACAGGATAGTTTAACTAATTTATTAATACCTGCATATGATACTGAAAATAGGAATACAATATTTTTTAAAAAAAGAGCTAGAAAAAAATGGCAAAAAAAGGATTTGAATTTTTATATGAAAGATGTAGCAAGGGCAACATCTGCAGCTCCAACTTTTTTTGAAGCTAGTAAGATTACATCTGTTAATAAAGAGAAAAAGATATGTTGTATAGATGGGGGAGTTTTTTGTAATAATCCAGCAATGGCTGGATACATAGAGGCGTTAAAAATTTTTCCTAATGCAAAAGAGTATGTAATAGTATCATTGGGAACTGGACAAGATAGGAAGAAGTATGATTATAATGAAATAAAAGACTGGGGAATAATAGATTGGGTTAATCCAATAAAGGGAACTCCAATATTAAGTATATTAACAGGTGGAGAATCTGCAAGCGTAAACCATCAAATGAAAAACATACCAAATGTAAATTTTTTTAGATATGATGATAAAAATTTATTAAAAGAATGTGAAGCAATTGATGATTCTAGTAATGAAAATAGAGAAAGATTAAAAAAAATAGCATTTAATATAATAAAAGAAAATGAAGAAAGTTTAGATGAAATTTGTAAAATTTTGTTAGGTAAGGAATTTTAAAAAAAATAAGTTATTTACTTGAAAAATATGAACAAATACATAAATTTTCTCAATTAAGGAACGTTTAAAAAATAAGTTTCTTATATTTTGTCATAAAAACGCTTAAAGAATGTTTAAAAATAATTTTATATATTTTGTTATAAAAACGCTTGAACCATTGCGTATTTTAAAACAAAATGAAAAGGTTGTTTTTAAATCATTCCTAAATCATTGCGTATTTTATAACAAAATCGGAAGGTTATTTTTAAGCCGTTTCTAAATAGTTTATTTTTTAACTGCTCCTAAGAGTTTTCAAATATTCTTAGGAGCAGTAAAGTTCATTAAAAAAATTATTTCTTAATTCCTTTAAAAATCTATTAATTCTCGAACAACTACCGATGAAATAATTAGCCCAACTACAGAAGGAACAAAAGAGAGAGAACCTATTAGTTGAGAAGATCTATTTTTAGGTATTTCGTCAGAAAAAACAGTTTTAACACCTTTATTTATACCGATTTTTCTTAAATTGAGTCTGATAGTTTTTGCTAGTGGACAAGTATTAGTTTTTGATATATCAGCTACTTTAAATCTAGTTGGATCTATTTTTCTTCCAGCCCCCATAGAACTTATTATTTTTACTCTATTTTCATATGCGTGTTTTATTATTGCTATTTTAGCAGGGACATCATCAATTGCATCTATGACATAATCATAATTTTTTATATTAAATGATGAAATATTTTTAGTGGATACTTTTTCTTTTAATATATTGATTTTAAGCTCCGGATTTATAATAGACATTCTATATGCCATTTCATCAACTTTATTTTTCCCTATATTAAGAGTAGTAGCCTCTATTTGTCGATTTACATTAGTAATATCAATTGTATCAAAATCAACAATAGTGATTTCGCCTATACCAACGCGGGCAAGAGATTCTGCTGAAAAAGAACCAACTCCTCCAACTCCAAAAATTATTATTCTAGATTTTTTTAATTTATTTAGATTATCTTTTCCAATAGCAGTTTCTGTTCTTGTAAAAATTGTGTTCATAAAAACCTCCTCAAAAGAATAATTAATAGTAACAATTTATATTAAAAAAATCAAGAATAAATTGATTTCCAAGAAATTGTGAGGTATAATTTAATGGGAATCACAAAATTTTAGCATAAAAATTTAAAGTATATCTAGTGACAGTGTAAAGTTTTTTTGTAGGGAAAATAATTTCAGCACAAAGACGCAAAGCACACAAAGTTACACAAAGAAAAAAATTTAAAACCATGGGATAAACAGAGCTTAAAACTGATGAATAAAAATTGCCAGATAATTATCTGCGTTTATTTGTGGCTAAAATTTTACGATTATTCTACACTATCATAATCTAGTTGCAATATTTAAAAATATAGGAGTAATGCAGAGAGATAAAGTCATTGTTTGGGAAAGTATAAATTTGTCCAGAAAATAAGTTTCTTATATTTTGATATTAAATTATAAAATAAAACTCTTTATATAATTATATGATTCTAATTTATTAGAGGAGATGAAACAAATGGAGGAAGATACAATAAAAAATTTATACAAGTTACTAGAGAAAAGAGAAAATGAAGTAGAGTTAGTAGATGAATCAGATAAATTAGTATATGTAAATAGAAAAGTGGTTAATTTAACAAAATATACAAAAGATGAATTTTTTGGAAAAAATCCTAATATTTTAAAATCTGGGAAACATAGCAAAGAATTTTATGAGAAGTTATGGAATAGAGTGTTGGAAGGAGAGAGTTGGGAAGGTTTTTTTATTAATAAGAAAAAAGATGGAAGATTATTTTATGAAAAAGCAATAATAGTACCATTTTTAGATGAGAAAGGGAAAGTAAGAGAGTTTTTAAAAATAGGAAATCAAATAAAAAAAGAGGAGTATTCTGAAAAAAAATTAAAATGGATAGTTGAAAAAATAGATGATGTTTTTGTGGATATATCAAATGCAATGATTTTAGTTTGTGGGGATAAAATAAGTTCATTCAATGTTTTAGCAAAAAAATTGTCAGAAAATAATAATGGAAATTTAAAGATAGAAGACATTTTCGATTGGAAAAGTTCTTTAGAATTTGAAAATTCAATCTATAAAAATTTAGATTTTAATGAATTTAAAAATATATTGTTAAAGTGCATAAAAGATAATATTGATTTTGTAACAAAACTAAAAGATGGGACTTGGGTAGAGGTAACATCATACAAGATAAATTGTAAAGATGTAAATTTACTTATATTAAAAAATATAGATGCTAGAAGAAAAAAAGAAGAAAAAAATTTAAGTTATAGAATAGGATTAGAAAATGAAATTGAAGTAAGAGATAAATTTGTGAGAACTATAACTCATGAAATAAGATCTCCTTTAAGTGTGATTTTAGGATATTCTGAAAATATAATGAAAGAGAATAGAGATATAAAAGGGGTAAAAGAGATTTATCAAACAAGTAAATATTTATTGGAGTTAGTAAATAATATTTTAGATTTTTCTAAATTTAGTTCAGGTAAAATAATTTTAGAAAAAATAGATTTTGATATTTATGAATTAGTAAGTAGTGTAAAAAGTATGGTTTTAGCAGAAATAACAAGAAAAAAATTAAAATTAAAATTAGTAGTTGATAATGATGTGCCTAGATTGCTTAATGGAGCAGAATATAGAATTCGTCAAATATTATTAAATTTAATTAGTAATTCTATAAAATTTACAAAAGAAGGTTTTGTAGATGTTGAGATTTATTATAAAGAGAATAAATTAATAATAGTAGAAAAAGATAGTGGGGTTGGAATCCCTAAGGGGAAACAGAAAGCAATATTTGATCCATTTGTTCAAGCAGATGAATCAGTAGAAAGAAAATATGGAGGAACTGGATTAGGATTATCTATAGTAAAAGAGATAGTAATGGCAATGGGCGGAACTATAGTTTTAGAAAGTGAAAGAAATAAAGGGTGTAAGTTTACATTGAAAATACCAATTGAAAAATCAGAAAAAAGTGAAAATATATTAGAAATAGAAAATTGGATAGAAAATATGGGTGGAGATTATGAGAGTAGAGAACTTATGATGAGTGCAATAGAATCATTGGAAAAAAGAGATAAAAAATTGAAAGAAGCAATAAAAAATAAGAAAATAGAAAAGATAAAATTTATAACGCATAAATTGAAAGGTGTTTCTGGAAATTTTGGATTTATAAAATTAGAAAAAATATCAAAAGAGATAAATGATGAAGTGAAAAAAGAAAAATTTGATTTCGAAAAGATAGATAAGTTATTTTTGGAATTAAATAAAAATATAGAAGAAATTTCAAATTATTATGAAGAAGGAATTGAGGAGAGAAATAATTTAAATGGAAAAGTTTTAGTAATTGAAGATGATATTTTTAATAATAGATTATTAAAAAAAGTAATTGAAGAAAAAGGGTTGGATGTAGAGACAGCATTTAATGGTAAAGAGGGATTAAATAAAATATTAAATGAGGATTATGATTTAATATTTTTAGATGAGAAAATGCCAATATTAGATGGTATAGGATTGTTGAATATTATAAAAGAGAGAGAGCTAAAGAAAGATACATATATTATATTATTAACAGGAAATTATTTTGGTGGAAAAGAGATAGAAAATTTAAAAGAAAAAGGAGTAGATGAAATTATACAAAAACCATTAGAGATAGAGGCATTAAATTATAAATTAAAAACATTTTTTTATGTCCCAAATAATATTAAAAACAGGTTAAAAGAGTTGGTAAAAGATTTATCTAGAGAAGAGTTTATGACTAAAGAAGAATTTGAAGAAAAATTAGGCTTTTCAGATTTAAATAATTTGATATTTAGGAAGTTGATTAGCAATTGGAAAGAAAATGAATCGTATTTAAAAACAGAAGTAGTTTTAAATAATCTCTTAGATTTTTTCTTACAAAATAAGGATAAATAATAAAGATGGAACAGAAACAATAAAATATATTGTACGAAAGGGCATAATATATTTTGTTGTTTTATTTTTTGAAATTGATTTTTTCTTGTATTTGTATGTATAAAGTGATATAATTTGTGAAATAATAAAAAATATGCGAGGTGGGAATATGGCATTAATACCAAAAGGAGTGAAAGTATACTTCGGAAATTCATTAAAAAAGAAACTTTGGATAGAAAATAGTATAAGAGATTATTTTGAAAAAAATTATTATAATTATATTGAATTACCAGTATATGAATATTATGATGATATAAAAGAAAATTTTTCTGAAGATGTTCAGGATGAGATGTTTAAATTTTTAGATAGGGATAGTGGGAAAATATTAACTTTAAGACCAGATATGACATCTTTGTTGTCAAAATTAATAAAATTAAAAAAAGAAAAGATTAAATTTCCTGAAAGAATTTATTATATAGGAGATGTATTTAGACATCATAAAATAAAATCTGGAGTTTATAGAGAAATAGCAGAAGCAGGAGTGGAATTAATCGGTGGAAAAGATAAAGACAGATCAGATTTAGAAATTGCAGTAATGGCTATTGAATTAATGAAAAAATTAGGTCTTAAAAATGCTAAATTAGAAATAGGAACTGTTAATTTATTTAAAGATATTTGTAAAAAGGTTAATATTTCTAATAGTGATATAAAAGAGATAAAAAAATATTTATCAGGGAAAGATATAACTTCTCTTTCTAAAATTGTTAAAGAGAAAAACTATGATGAAATAATATTAAAATTACCTAGCTTAATAGGAAAAAAAGATATTTTAAAAGAAGTAGAAGGGTATGATATTAGCGAAATAGAGAAATTAACAACTGCATTAGATGAATTAGGATATGAAAATGATTATATTATTGATTTAGGAATTGTAAGAGAGCTTGAGTATTACACAGGAATAGTGTTTAATGGACTAGTAGAAGGGTATGGAGATTATATTTTAAGTGGTGGGCGATATGACGAGCTTATGGGAGAAAAAGCTATAGGCTTTGTATTAAAGATAGATTCTATATTTGAACTGTTAGAAGTTAAAATAAAATCTGAATTAAAAGGATATTATATTTATGGCTCAGACTACATAAAATTAATGAAAAAGAAAAAAGAGTTGTTGTTAAAAAATGAATTTGTAGAAATTTCAGCAGGAGATTTATCAGAAAGTGAATTAAAAGAATATGTAAAATTGAAGGGATTTAAATATATATATAATATTGACACTGATGAAAAAATAAGTTTGGAGGAAGATGAAAATGACAAATAAATTAACCATTGCATTGCCAAAAGGCAGATTAGCGGAACTTTCTATGGAATATTTTGCTAAACTTGGGATAACATCTTCTGAAATGGAAAAAGAATCAAGAAAATTAGTGTTCCCAAGTGATTGCGGGAATTATGAATTTATTTTGGTAAGAGCTTCTGATGTTCCGGTATATGTAGAACACGGAGCTGCAGATATGGGAGTTGTGGGAAAAGATACATTATTAGAATATGGTTCTGATGTGTATGAGCCCAAGGATTTGGGATTTGGATATTGTAGAATGTGTATAGCTAAAGCAAAAGATAAAGATATTAATTTGAATTTTGAAGAATGGGGAAATTTAAGAGTTGCTACAAAATTTGAAAATGTAGCAAAAGATTATTTTAAGAAAAAAGGGATAAATGCAGAAATAATAAAACTATATGGGTCTATTGAATTAGCTCCAATATTAGGTTTGTCAGATGTAATTGTGGATATAGTATCTTCAGGTGCAACATTAAGAGAAAATGGATTAGAAGAAGTTGTTACATTATTTGAGTCGACAGCAAGAATGATAGTAAATAAAGCAAGTATGAAATTGTATTATGACAAAGTAAAAAAATTAATATAGGTTGAGGTGAAAATATGTTTGATAAAATAGCAAAACAAAATATTTTAAATGTTGGAGCATATGTACCTGGAAAACCAATAGAGGATGTAAAAAGAGAATATGGGTTGGAAAGAGTTATAAAATTAGCTTCAAACGAAAATCCAATAGGAGTTTCTCCAAAAGCGGTAGAAGCAATGAAAAAATATATAGAAAATTTAAATTTATATCCAGATGGATATGCTTATAAATTAAGAGAAAAATTATCAAAAAAATTAGAAGTTAATATGGAAAATCTGATTTTCGGAGATGGGACAGATGAAGTTATAGAGATGTTATTTTTAGCATTTGTAAATATTGGAGATGAGGTTATTTATGGCTGGCCATCTTTTGTAGAGTATAAGAGATATGCTGGAATTGCAGGAGCAGTTTCAAAAGAGATAGATTTAACTGATGATTATAAATTTGATTTAGATGAAATTTCAAAAAGTGTAACAGAAAAGACAAAAATGATTTTTATATGCAATCCAAATAATCCAACAGGAACAATAGTTAAAAAAGAAGATGTGGAAAAATTTATAAAAACTGTTCGTAAAGATGTATTGATAATATTTGATGAAGCGTATTTTGAATATGCTAAAGATGATAAAAATTATCCTAATTCATTGGATTATCAAAAAATGGGGTATAGGAATGTAATTACATTAAGAACATTTTCAAAAGCATATGGAATGGCAGGAATAAGAATAGGGTATGGCGTTGCAGATAAAGAAATTATAGATATATTAGAAAGAGTAAGATTGCCATTTAATGTAAGTGTAATAGCACAAGCTGGAGCTGAAGGTGCAATAGATGATGATAAACATATAGATGACTCTATTAGAATAAATGAAGCTGGGAAAAAATATTTATATAAAGAGTTTGAGAGATTGGGAATAAAATTTGTTAAAACTTATTCTAATTTTATATATTTTGAGATGAAAAATGCAAAAAAGATATTTGAAGAGATGATGAAAAAAGGGGTAATAGTAAGACAAATGGGTAATAACAATATAAGAGTAAGCATTGGATTGCCAGATGAAAATGAGCAATTTATAAAAATTTTAGAAGGGGTGATGAAAAAATGATAATAGTTATGAAGCCAACGGCAACTGAGAATAATATTGAAAAAGTAAAAGAAAGATTAGTAGAATTAGGATTTAAAATACATGAATCAAAAGGTGAAGAAAGATATATAATTGGAGCAATAGGAGATGAAAATATACTTAGAGCACATCCAGTTGACAGTTATGAAGGAGTTGAGGAAGTGTTAGAAGTAACCCAACCATTTAAATTAGCAAGTAGAGATTTTAAAAGAGAAGACAGTGTAATTGATGTAAAAGGAGTAAAAATAGGCGGAGAAAATTTTGTAGTTATGGCAGGACCATGTGCTGTAGAAAGTAGAGAACAAATAATAGAAACAGCTAAATTTGTAAAAAAATCTGGAGCACATATTTTAAGAGGAGGAGCATTTAAACCTAGAACAAGTCCATATTCATTCCAAGGACTAGGAGAAGAAGGATTGAAATATCTTAAAGAAGCTTCTGAAATTACAGGAATGCCAATAATAACAGAAGTTATGAGTGAAGATGATATAGAGCTGATTTGTAAATATGCAGATATATTACAGGTGGGAGCAAGAAATATGCAAAATTTTGCATTATTAAAAAAACTTGGAAAAATAGATAAACCAATATTTTTAAAAAGAGGGATGGCAGCTACAGCTAAGGATTTTTTAATGTCAGCAGAATACATAATGGCTGGTGGAAATTATAATGTAATACTTTGTGAAAGAGGAATAAGAACTTATGAAACAGCTACAAGAAATACTTTGGATCTGAATTTAGTTCCTGTAGTGAAAGAGTGGAGCCATTTACCTGTTATAATTGATCCTAGTCACGGAACTGGAAGAAGAACTGCAGTATCTCCAATGGCAAGAGCTTCTATGGCAGTTGGAGCTGATGGGATAATGATAGAAGTTCATCCTGATCCAGATAAAGCTTTATCTGATGGTCCTCAATCTTTAACATTTGATATGTTTGAAAAACTTATGAAAGATTTAAAAGATATAGCAAAAGTAGTTAATAAAAAATTATAAAAAATTAATTAATAAAAAAATGATACAGATTAATTTTAATCTGTATCATTTTTTTTATGTTATGTATTAGACTACGAAAATTAATTTATATTGTGTGATTAGGATATATAATAATGTAGGGGCAGACCTATGTGTCTGCCCAGATTTGAAGATACAACAAAAGGGCGAACACACAGGTTCGCCCCTACATAATATTATAAATGATGTTTTTGTGGGATAATCATATTTTGTTTTAAAATACGCAATGATTTAAGAGTTTTTATAACAAAATATTAGAAACCTATTTTTTAAAGGTTATTTATTAATAACCAGTATATGATTTTAAAAGTTCTCTTTTTTTAACATCCCATAAATTAACTTTAGCATCTCCGCCAGAAGTTAATAATGTACTTGATGTAGGAAAAAATACTGCATTATAAACTTGTTTATCATTTGTTTGAATTTTGTCAACTAAAGAAAGCGAATTAGCGCCATAGAGATATACATATTTATCTGAAGATGCTACTGCTATTAAATCATTATCAGAACTCCAAGATACAGAATTCAAATTTTTATCAGCTGGAACGTCAATTGTATTAGTTACTTTAAGGTCCTTAACAGATGTAATACATAATTTCAAATCCCAACTGACAGATGCAATATAATTATTATCAGGAGAAAAAGCTATCCCTGTAATCCAATCATTATGAACATTTGAAATAGTATCTATTTTTTTTAAGTCGCTAGATTTTATTAAATATAAACTACCATTATCTCCACCAATAGCGATATACTGTTTGTTTGGGGATGTTGTAACAGATATAATTTTGCATGGCATAGAAATCATATTAACACGTGATAGTGAATTAATATCATAAAAAACTAAATTACCGTCAACGCCACCAGAAATAACTATATTTTCTTTTGATCCAAAAGTAACGTCCATAACTTTTCCAGTATGATTTTTAACAGAAGCAATTAATTTTTTTGAATTAAAATCAAATATAAAAACTTTTCCTGTAGAGCTGCCAACAGCAAAATATTTTCCACCAGGAGATATTGCAACAGTAGTTAGAGCGCCTTGATATAATTCAAAAGTTTTTATAATTATATTTTTGTCAAGGTCCCAAATTATTGCTGTTTCATCATTGCTAACAGAAATAGCTTTATTTCCAAACGGGTATTTAACGATATCTGTTACAGAATCAAAATGTCCCTCATTTAATGTAAATGGTTCTGAAAAAACTAAGATTGAAAAAAATAAAAATAAAAAAATTGTAAATATGTGTTTCATATTGTCACCTCTTTCAATAGAATAAAATAAACACTAAATTTAAATGTATCAAAAAATAAGTTTATTAAAATTATTTTTTGATGCCACATTTATGATTCTTTAAATAAATCACTTAATTTTTTTAGTATGTTATAATTAAAATAATTGGGCTTCCAAAAGGAAAATAGTGTTCAGTTATAATGAATCTCTTTCTCTTTATGCTCAAATTATATTATTAATAATTATCGGTAAGGAATAGTTATTAATAACCATAAAAATATAATTTAAATAATATTTTTATAGTTTATAATTTAAATTATACTACATTATAAACAAAAAGGCAAAAAAACTTGCAAATTTTGAAATAAAAAGGTAAAATTTAGTATAGATATTTGGGGGTAGATAACTATGGATAAGAAATTAATAGAGGATATAGAAAATGAAATAGGTCATAAAATATGTGGATATCCAACTAAAAAAGGGACTCCATGTAAAAATTTACCAGAACCTGGAGAAAAATTTTGCAAATTACATTCTAAAATATTAAAAGAAAAAATAGAACTTGGAGAAGAAGAACCGATTTTATTAGAAGAATCTAATAAATTAGAAGAGATCGATAAAATTTCAGAATTATTAATAGATGAAGATAAGAGACTTGATATAGAAAGCGATATAATGGCTGAACAGGAAATTGAGGGCTTATTATCTGAGGAAAGTGAAAAGATTGAAAATGAAAAAAATGGGTTTAATACAGAAGAATTGAATGAAAATATAGATTTAGAAGAATTATTAGAAGAAGTACCAGAGGAAAAGATAGAAGAATCAGAAGAAGAAGCTGAAAATTCAGAAGATTTAGAAGAATCTGAAGAAGAAGTTGAAAATCCAGAATCTGAAGAAGAATTTTTAGAAGAAGAAAATGAAAAATCAGAAGATGTAGAGCCAGAATCAGAAGATTTAGGTGAAAATATAGATTTAGAAGAGTTATTAGAAGAAGTACCAGAGGAAAAGATAGAAGAATCAGAAGAGTTAGAGCCGGAATCAGAAGAATTAGATGAAAATATAGATTTGGAAGAATTACTAGAAGAAGTACCAGAGGAAAAGATAGAATACTCAGAAGAAGCAGTTGAAAATTCAGAAGATTTAGAAGAATCTTTAGAAGAAGAAAATGAAAAATCAGAAGAGTTAGAGTCAGAATCAGAAGAATTAGATGAAAATATAGATTTGGAAGAATTATTAGAAGAAGTACCAGAGGAAAAGATAGAATACTCAGAAGAAGCAGTTGAAAATCCAGAGGATTTAGAAGAATCTTTAGAAGAAGAAAATGAAAAATCAGAAGAGTTAGAGTCAGAATCAGAAGATTTAGCTGAAAATGTAAATTTAGAAGAATTATTAGAAGAAGCACCTGAGGAAAAAAAAGAAGAATTAGAAGGAGAAACAGTTGAAAATCCAGAGGATTTAAAAGAACTTTTAGAAGAAGAAAATGAAAAATCAGAAGAGTTAGAGCCGGAATCAGAAGAATTAGATGAAAATATAGATTTGGAAGAATTACTAGAAGAAGTACCAGAGAAAAAGATAGAAGACTCAGAAGAAGCAGTTGAAAATCCAGAGGATTTAGAAGAATCTTTAGAAGAAGAAAATGAAAAATCAGAAGAGGTAGAGTTTGAATCAGAAGAACTGGGAGAAAATATAGATTTAGAAGAATTATTAGAAGAAGCACCTGAGGAAAAAAAAGAAGAATTAGAAGGAGAAGAAGCTGAAAATCCAGAGAATTTAGAAGAATCTTTAGAGGAAGAGAATGAAAATGCAGAAGAGTTAGAGTCAGAATCAGAAGATTTAGCTGAAAATGTAAATTTAGAAGAATTATTAGAAGAAGCACCTGAAGAAAAAAAAGAAAAATCTGAAGAATCGAAGAAAGGGGAAAAAAGCATGCCAGATGATTTGGAAGATATAGATAAACTTATATCTGAAAATTTAAATTCAAATGATGAAATACCTATAATAGATGATGACGAAGATGATTTTTTAAGTGGATTAGATGAAATAGACGAAGATACAAATATTGATGAAATGGTAAGTGAAAATGTTGAAAAAGAAGAAGAAGAACTGTTTGAAAAGGCATCTTTGGAACCGGAAATAAATAAAAAAACAGACGAAGAAGAGTTTTCTAGCTTAGAATTAGCAGAAGGAGAAAGCTTAGAAAAAGAGAAATCTAAAAAAAGAAAAAAAGAAAAAAAGAAAGTAAATATAGATTTAAAATATTTTATTATAAAAAATAAATATAAAATTTTAGCAATTATTGGAGGGCTGATTTTAATATTTATTTTGGGAAAAATATTTATTTTTAAAGGAACGAAAAAAAATAAAGCTAGTGTAAAATCTATTAATAATGGATCTCTTAGCAAGAAAAAATCTATAAAAAAAGAGAGCTCGCCGCTAGGAGGAGAAATTGTAGAAAGTGAAAATATAAATCAAAATAATATAGTAGACACAGAAAATAAAGAAGTTATGGAAAATAATTCTGAAAATGTCATTAACAATAATGATTTAAATGGCTATTTAATTACTTTAGATAATTTGTTAAAAAAGCTATCTGAAGAAAAAAACAAGGAGACTCAAATAGAAATTAAGAAAAAAATATCAGAATTAAAATTAAAAATATCAGAATTGTCAAAAAAAGAGGATGTATTATTAGAGAATAGAGTAAAAAGAATCAATTCTAATTTATTAGTATTAAATATAGATAAAATTAAAATTGATGGATTTACATTAGTGCTAGGGTTGCAAGGGAAAAGTTTGAATTTAAAAAATGAGATAACAAAAGAAAAAAGTTATAGAGATATATTTTATGTTGTAAAAAATATATTTGAAAAAGAAAAAAAGATAAATACAATAAATATAAACGTTTTTCAAGGGGATAAAGAAGTTAATAAAAAAATTGAAATTACTGCAAGGAGATATGAATATGAAAATATAAAAAATAAAAAAGATACTTATGAAAATTTAATTGATAATTTTAAAGTAACCATTATAGAGAGGTGAGAGAAAATGCCAAAAAATAAAAAAGATGTAATGCTAGAAGCGAGTTTAATGATGGTAAGAAATGAACTAGAACAAAAAACAGGCAAAGTGGTGGCAAGCAAATCAAAACCTAAAAATCAAGATGAATTTTTAAAAAAAATAAAATCAAAGAAAAAAGAACAAAGTTTAAATGGAGTGGATATATTTAAATTAAATAGAACAAATAAATTTGACAAAGAGATAAATATAGATGCTGTTATTGAAGTGGTGAAAAAAAAATTATGGAACTCTCCTAGAAGTTTAAAATTAATAAATGTTATGCTTGCATCATATATTTTACAAAGAAACTACAGTAAAGCTGGATTAGAATTAAAAAAAGGATTAAATATTGATTCAAATGATTTGGATATAAATTATAATGGAGCAGAATTGCTTTTTAAGATTGGAGAAATAAATAGAGCTAAGGAACTGTTGAAAAATATAATTAGTAAATACAAGGATAAAGAAGCATTATATTTTTTGGGAATGATATTGTATTTAGAAGGGAATAAAGAGCAAGCGATTGTAGTTATAGCAGAATCTTTAAAAGATGATTCTAATGTAACTAGAGTAGATAAAAATTTTGCGTTTTTATTTATAATAAAAGAAGATGTTGAAAAAGAGTTAGAAATTTTAAGTAAATCTTTAAAAAGAGTAGTTGGGAATTTAGATTTTAGAATTGTGAAATCGTATTATGAAATTTTAACAGGTAAGTTAGAAAAAAATGATGCTAATGAAAAAATAATAATGAAATTAATTGCAGAAGATAAAAAATATTTACCTTGTTTAAAAGTTAATATGGGATTGAAGGCAAAAAAGAGTGGGGATTTAAAAGAAGCAGTAGAAAATTATAATCAAGCAATTAAACAAAATCCTAAATGTATTTGTGCAAAATTAGAAAAAATAGATATTTATTTAGAAGAATCTAAATATGAAAAAGCAGGGGAAATATTAGAAACAATTATAAAAAGTAATGGGAAATATTTGCCAGTATTACAGAGGGCTTTGGAGTTTGAATTTTATTCAAAAAACCAAAGCGAAACAGAAAAAATAGCAAGAAAAATAGTTAAAATAAAAAAGGATAGTTTAATAGAGGTGTATAATAAAGAAAAAATCATATTAAAATTATCTTTAAATGATATTATTGAAGGATTTTATGGGAAATTAAAAATTATATTAGATAAATATAGAGATTTGAATCCTAAATTTAGATTTTTAGGATATAGTGAAATGGCAACATATAAGCTATTTAGAAACATAAAATTATGTGAAATAGATTTTTATAAGGAGGGATTTGTAAAATGAGAATTGATTCAAAAACAAAATTAATATCTTTATTAGGGTATCCAGTGGGGCATAGCAAATCGCCATTAATGCATAATGCAGAATTAGAAACATTAGGAGTAAATGCTATATATACAGCAATGGAGATAGAACCTCAAAAATTAGGAGCGGTAGTAAATGGATTAAAAAGTATAAATAATTTTATAGGCGCAAATGTAACCATACCACACAAAGAAAATGTAATGAAATACGTAGATGGATTGACAGAGGAAGCAAAAAGCATAGGAGCAGTAAATACATTATATTTTGAAGATGATAAATTAATAGGAGATAATACAGATGGTCGAGGTTTTATATTATCTCTTATGAATGATAGTGGATTTGATCCAAAAGAAAAAGAAGTGTTGGTATTAGGAGCTGGTGGTGCAGCTAAAGCGATAATTACAAAATTAATTCAAGAATCAGTTAAAGTTGTAAATATTTATGAATTGAATATAGAAAAAAGTAGAGAAGTAAAAAAACAGATAGAAAATATAAACTCTTCTACAAAGATAAATTTAATATTAAAAGATGAATTAGAAAATTGTGCAAAGAAAAGTGATCTGATTATCAATTGTACTCCTGTAGGATTAAAAGAAAATGATCCTTTAATTTTGTCTGAAAATGTATTTAATGAAAAACAAGTGGTTTTCGATTTGATATATAATCCTGAAAAAACCAAATTATTATTAGCGGCAGAAAAGAAAGGGGCTAAAATTTTAAATGGACTTGGAATGCTAGTGTATCAAGGGGCGTTATCATTTGAAAAATGGATAGGAGAAAAACCAAATGTTGAAAATATGAAAGAGACTATAAAAAAATCTATGTAGTGGTTTAACTACAAAAAGTATTTAAAAAACTATTTTTTGTGGGAAAATTATTTTAAAATTTTATTTGAAAAAATTAGCAAAAGGAGAAAAAAATGGTAATTACAAGAAGACAGGAGATGTTAGGAGAAAAATTATTAAAAGCTGGATTAATTAAAAAAGAGCAATTGGAAGAGGCATTGTCACAGCAAAAAATGACGAAAGAAAAAGTAGGAGAAATATTAGTAAGATTAGGCTATATATCTATAGATGAAATTTTACCATTGCTTGCTTCTCATTTAGGAGTAAAAAGTACTCGTATAGAATTAGAAGAGTTAGATGAGGATTTAAAAGATGTTTTGCCATTAGATTTAATGAGAAAACACCATATATTTCCTATTAGGAAAAGAGGAAATAAATTAATTCTTGCAATGGCAAATCCAAATGATTTGTTTGTGGCAGATGATGTACAATTAAGGACAAAATCAGTAGTAATACCTGTATTAGCTTTAAAAAGTGAAATAGAATCAGCTATAGACCATATTTCGCAAAGAGAAGAAAAAAGTTCAGAAGAGCAAATGAGTGATGATATTTTAAATGAGTTAGAAGGTTTTGAAAGTACAGACTTAGAATTTGTAGAAGATAAAGATGAAAACTTAGAGGATTCTTTAAATTCTGATAGTGCACCAATAGTAAAAGCAGTAAATGCATTAATAGCAAAAGCAATAGCTGTGGGGGCAAGTGATATTCATATAGAACCTTATGAAAAAAAAGTAAGAGTAAGATTTAGAATAGATGGAGTTTTGAGTGAAATAAAAAGTTTTCCAAAACGAGTTATAGGGCCTATGGCATCTAGAATAAAAATAACATCAGGACTAGATATAGCTGAAAAAAGATTACCTCAAGATGGAAGGTTTAAAACAACGACAAGGGGAAGAAGTATAGATTTTAGAGTATCAACACTGCCAACTGTTCATGGAGAAAAAATAGTTATGCGGATATTGGATAAAGGGAATTTGAAATTAAATATGGAAGATTTGGGATTTGAAAAAGAGGAGTTAGAGAGATTTGATAAAGCTTTAAGTAATCCATATGGAATGATACTTGTAACAGGTCCAACAGGAAGTGGAAAAAGTACAACTTTATATTCAGCGTTAAATAGATTAAATAAACCAGATGTAAATATATCAACAGCGGAAGATCCGGTTGAATTTCAATTAGAAGGGATTAATCAAGTACATTGTAAAAAAGAGATTGGACTAGATTTTGCCTCAGCTTTAAAATCTTTTTTGCGTCAAGATCCAGATATAATAATGGTGGGAGAAATTCGGGATAAAGAAACAGCTGAAATATCCGTAAAAGCGGCGTTAACAGGACATTTAGTTTTGTCTACAATTCATACAAATGATGCGCCAAGTACAATACAAAGGCTTACAAATATGGGAATGGAACCATTTATGCTGTCATCTTCTTTATTGCTAATAGAGGCACAAAGATTAGGAAGGAGAATATGCAGTAATTGTAAAACTGAAGTAAAAGCAAAAAAAGGACAAATTGTTGCATTGGGATTAGATTACGAAGAATATAAAGATGTAGTTTTTTATAAAGGAACAGGATGTCCTAAATGTAACGGAACTGGTTACAAGGGTAGAGTGGGGTTTTATGAGGTTATGTATATAGATGAAGATATAAGAGAAGCTATAGCAAAAGGGGCTAGTTCAGATGAATTGCGCAAATTGGCTAGGAAAAATGGAATGCGAACGTTAAGAGAACAAGCTATAATAAAAGCAAAAAATGGGGTAACAACAATTGAAGAAGTCCTACGAGTTACTATGGAATAGTGCTTGACAAAAATATTTCAAGATGATATTATATACATAAAGTTCTTTTTCCGTAAAAAGGGGTGTGGAAATGTTTAATTTTAAGTATACTGCTATTGATAAACAGGGGAATAAAAAAAATGGGGAATTACAAGCAAAAAATGAGAAGGATTTAAAGTCGGCTTTAAAAGCAGCAGGCTTTATTTTAATTAAAGCACAAAAAAAAGGTGGTTCCAAAAGTGGTTCAAGTGGTTCAAAATCGAGCTCAAACAAAACTGGAGAAAAAAAAGTATCTATGTTTAGTAGAGTTACTTTAAAAGAGCTTACAATATTTAGTAGACAACTAGCCACAATGATATCTTCAGGAGTTACACTTTTAAAAGCAATTACAATTTTATCAGAACAAAATGAGAATCCATTGTTTAAACAAAAATTAACACAGATAAAAAGTGATATTGAATCAGGTCAACCTTTTTCAAATGCGTTATCAAAACATCCGAAACAGTTTGATAAACTATATGTAAGTATGGTAAGGGCTGGAGAAGAAAGTGGAGCATTAGAGGTAGTTTTAAATAGATTAGCTACTAGTATGGAAAAAAATCAGGAATTAAGAGGAAAAGTAAAAGGTGCTATGATGTATCCTGCAATAGTAATGATTGTAGCGCTTAGTATTACTTTTATGTTATTAACATTCGTAGTTCCTACATTTACATCTATGTTTAAAGATGCTGGAATGCAGCTTCCAGGATTAACCCAAAAAGTGGTAGATGTAAGTGATTTTTTAAGAGTTTATTGGTGGGTAGTTATAATTGGAGTTATATTATTGGTAGTTGGAATAAAAAAATATATAAATACACCAAAAGGTAGAAAAAAATTAGATGGATTAATGTTAAAATTGCCAATAATGGGGTCTTTTACAAGGAAAGTTTCAGTTGGAAGATTTACGAGAACAATGGCGACTCTTTTGGATAGTGGAGTTCCTATATTAATGGCATTTGATATAGTATCTGAAACGGTTGGGAATGAAATTATTTCAGAAGCTATAATGGTAGCAAAATCAAGCATAAAAGAAGGAAATACAATAGCAAAACCTTTAGCAGATAGTGGCGAATTTCCGCTTATGGTAACTCAAATGATAGAAATAGGAGAAGAAAGCGGTTCTATAAGTGAAATGTTAAGTAAAGTGGCGGATTTTAATGAGAGGGAAGTAGAAGAAGCGGTAGCTGTAGTAGTATCTGCAATGGAACCGTTAGCAATTGTAGTAATGGCAATAATAGTGGGGACTATTGTAATAGCTATGTTTTTACCAATGTTTAAATTAAGTGACCTTGCTGGCTAAAGAATGTTTGAAAAATAGGTGGTGTAAGTGAATGATAGGGACAAGAGATATTATAGAAATAAAAAATATAAGTAAAAATTATAAAGAGATAGATATATTTAAAAGATTAAAAGGTCATAAAAGTAAAATTGGAATAAACAATATTTCATTAAATGTAAAAGAAGGGGAGATTTTTTCTATAATCGGGTTAAATGGTTCTGGAAAAACCACATTAATGAAGTGTATGTTAGGACTATTGAAACCTGATTTTGGCGAAATAAAAGTTTTTGGAAAATCAAAATTAAAAAGAAAAGATTATTACAATATAGGATATCTACCTGAAATATCTTATTATCCTAAAGAGGTAAGGTTGAAAGATTTAATTAATTATTATGCAGAACTTTATAATATGGATAGGTTAAACAGAAATAAGATTATAGATGAAATTTTTGAAATATTAAAATTAAAAGGTAGAGAAAAAGATAAATTAGAAAATTTTTCTAAAGGAATGGTTCAAAAAGTTGGGATAGCACAAGCTATAATGAATGAACCGAAACTATTATTTTTAGATGAGCCAATGTCAGGGCTTGATCCGCTGGGAAGAAAATTAGTAATGGATATTATAAAAAAAATGAAAAGTAAAGGGACGACGATAATTTTGAATACACATATTTTAAGTGATGTAGAAAAACTAAGCGATAGAATTGTAATATTAGATTCTGGAGAATTAAAATCAGTTGTAGATTTTAAAAATTATATGCAAATAAAGTCAAAATATCAAATAAAAATAACTAAACCTTATAAAAATTTTGTAAGATTAGGGAGTTTTTATGTTAAAAATGTTATAGAAACAGAACTAGATGAAATAATTGGGGATTTGATTTTAAGAGGAGTAAAAATAGTTGATATAGAAAAGTTAAATGTTTCTTTGGAAAGATATTTTATAGAACAAATTAGTTAAAAGGGTGGTAGATATGAGACAAATAATATCAATAGCAAAATTTACAATTAAAGAAAATATTTTTAATAGAGTATTTAATGGATTTATAATGTTTGGAGTAGTATTAATATTAGCTACTTCTGTATTAAAAGATATATCATTATATGAAGAAAGTAGAGTGATTCAAGATACAGGACTGTTTTTAATAGAGTTTTTTGTGTTATTAATAGCAATATTTATATCTTCTAATCAATTTTTAAAAGATAAAAAAGAAAAATCTATTTATATAGTCTTGACAAAACCTGTGACACGTGGTATGTATATAGTAGGGAGATTGTTAGGAATGATCTTAAGTATACTATTAAATATAGCTATAATGGGAGGAATACTTTTTGGTATTGTTATATGGCAGCATGGAAAAATAGATATAAATTATATTTATATGCTGACGGCAATATTTTATAAATTGTCAATAGTAGCCTCTATTGGTGTGTTTTTTTCTGTAATATCAGATTCATTTATAACATCAAATATATTTACTTTTTCTGTATATATATTAGGGCATGCAGTTTTAGAATTAAAAATGTTAGGAGATAAAGTTTCAAATCCAATTTATAAATGGATTTTAGATCTTTTGTATTATATACTTCCTAATTTTAGAGTATTAAACTATAGAGATTATTTGACACCTGAAAAGTTTGATTTTGTAAATTTAACTTTATATACATTTGGATATATATTTGTAATAACAGCTATGACAAATATAATTTTTCAAAATAGAAAGATATAGTGGTGAAGATTATGACTATTATAAAAAATTTAATTTTTTTAGGAATCGGTGTTGCTTTTATATTTTTTAGTGGGAACTATATGATGCAAATGGATAATAAATTAAAAAATGAAGAGTATCATGGAGAAAAAGGAAAGTCTACAATAACTGTAAATTTTAAATTAATGGGAATGAAAAGGTTTGGAAGTGATGTTTTATGGATAAAACAAGTATTGGATACAGGTTCATTTGATTATGGTGCAGATAGAATTAAAAAAAATTCTGAAGCGGTATCATATCTTGATCCATATTTTATAGGGAATTATTATTTTTCAGGAACAGTTGTAGCGTTAATAAAAAAATATAAAAGATATGATTATGGATTGGAAATTTTAGGAAGAGGGTTAAAATATAATCCTAAAGATAAATATTTGAAGAACTATATAAGTGGAATAGTTGCTGCATCTAAAGGAGATATAGAAGGGGTATTAAAGGAATTTGAAAGGATATTAAAGACACATAGAGATGATAGGATGATACATACAGTGGCATTTATATATGAAGAAAAGTATAAAAAAACTAAAGAGATTAAATATTTGAAAAAAGCAATAGGGTATTGGAAGAGATTAGAAGAATCGAAAGATGAAAATTATAGAAAAATAGCAGTTGTGAAATTAGGGAAGTTGGAAGAGGTTATTGGGGTAAATAAATAATAGTAGAATTAAAGAGAAAACCTTTTTACCACGGGATAAAAAAGGATAAAAGATGGATAAAGAATAAAATTATTCGATTATGATGATAGAAATATATACCTGAGTAGCAAAATAGGAGATATTAAAATTAAAAAACAGGAAATATTATTAAAAAACAATAAGTTTAGTATAAATAAATTTTTAATAAATTAAAAAAAAGGGGGTGTAAAACTAAAGTAAAGAGGAATAAAAGTAATAAAGGAATGGTTGGAAAATAAGTTTCTTTTATTTGATAATAAAGAAGTATAAAAAGGTGAATTTGCTAGGCATAGTTTTTTATGCGGTTTTTATAAAAAGCCTGAATATTTTTATTATCAAATGGGTAAGTTATTTTTAATCTATTTCGAAACAACAGAAAAAAACAAAAAATAGGAGGATGAGAGAATGAAAAGAAGAATGGAAAAAGGGTTTACGTTGGTAGAATTGATGATTGTTGTAGCTATAATAGCTATATTGGCAGCGGTGGCAATACCACAAATGGGAAATCAAATTAGAAAAGCTAAAGATAGTGCAGCATTAGGTTCTATAGGAGCAATTAGAACTACAGTATCTGTAATGATGACAGACAATGGAGGAGTTGCACCATCAAATTTTGGAGAAGTTTTTAATGGGATAACAGCAGCTAATGCTCAAGAAGGAGTAGCAATTGCTTCAGCTATTGATACAAAAACAGTGAAAAAATTTGGGTATACTGCAGCTACAACACTTGCTGGAATAAATGTTGGGACTGGAGTTACTGCAGCTACAACTTATACAACTAATGGTGCTGATTATAAAGCAACTAATGGTATTCACAAAATATCAATTGCTTTAAATACTGCAGATGGATCTATAGATATAGATCAAGGTGGAACAAATACAGATACTAAAAACAAACAATGGAATAAATACTAAAAACAAAGGCGGTGTTTTGCCGCCTCTAATCTCTAATTAATTGTGATGCAAATATGTATGTAAAAAAACTATAAACTATATTTTCAACTATTTTTTATGCAATACTATTAACTGGAACAAGAGCATCTCTTTTAAGCATAGTTATAGCAGGAACTATTTTAATTTATTATTTAAGAAAAAGAATTTTTAAGAAAAACAGAAATTATTTTAGTATATTAATTATAGGTATTTTAATTGAATTATTATTAACAAATGGAGTTTTAAATCAAAGAATAAAAAATGCAACAAAATTAGATAAAGGCTCAACATATGCAAGATTGAATTTATATAAAAAAAGTATAATGATGATAAGCGAAAAGCCGATTATTGGACATGGAACAGGTAGTTATTATAAAGAAGAGTTAAATTATTATAATAGATTAGAAAATTATTTTAAGCAGAATAAAAAGATAAAAATAAGCGAAAAAAAAGAGTTAGAAAATTTTTATTCTATAGCAGGTCATACACATAATGAATTTTTACAGATTTATGTAGAAAATGGAATTTTGGGATTTTTATTAATGTTATTTATTGTGATATATATAATATATGATTTTGTAGTTGATTATAGAGCGGGGAAGATAATAACTTTCTTGCCATTACTAGCTATTGTTATAATAACCAATTTTTCGTTTCCATTGCATATGATACATAATTTAGTTTTGACTGGAATTATGTTGGGGGGGAATAAAATTGACAATTGATAATGGAAAATTGACAATTAGAAGAGAAAAGAACTAAGAGAAAATTTTTAACCACGAATTTACAAAGATGGGAACGAATGAAATCAAAATAAAAGATATGGGATTAAAAAACTTTTTAAAACTTGAGGTTGGAGTTTTGGATAATTAAAAAAGATAATAGGTTAATAAAATAAAAATAAATATTTGATTATTATGGTTTGAAAAAAGTATTTAGTTTTATTTTTTTAAAATTCGTGATAATTTGCGTATATTCGTGGTAAAAAATGTTTTAGATATTAATGTAGAGATGGCGATTTATCGTGCCTTTAAAAGATACATTGAAATTTACTTATTTAGTTTTGATATAAATAAAGTTTCAAAAACAGGGGGGGATTAATATTGAGAACGGTTTTACATTGGTGGAACTTATGATTGTAATAGCAATAATAGCAATATTATCAGTAGTAGCTTTACCTGAATTATCATCAAATATAAAAAAAGCAAAAGATAGTAATGTTTTAAAAGTAGTGGGGACACTAAGAGATGGAATTAATATTTATAAAACTGACAATGAGCAAGGGGATAATCCAGAAAGTATTCAAAAAATAAAATATTATATACTAGGACAGATAAAAAATAGCATAGAAGATAAAGATATAGATATAACAGATGGGATAACTTCATTAGAGATATTAGCAGGAACAGTAAATAAAGATGGGATTATAAGTAAAGGAAGCAAAGGGAAGTTGAATGGATTAAACAACATTGCAGAAATATATTATAATAATGGAACAGGAACTATATATGTAGATGGAGCAAATGGTATAAGTGGATTCAAAGATACAAAAAATAAAAATTGGAATAGTTATTAAGATTAGACAATAAAAAGGAGGAAGAAAATATGCAAAAAAAGGGATTTTTATTAGTAGCAATTTTAGTGTTATTTATGGCAGGGTGTAGCTTACCACCATTTAACACAAAGGCGAAATTAGATTATGATTTAGAAGGGGCTACAACGGAGTATAGTAATTTAAGTGCAGATAATACAAATGAATTTATAATGAGTATTCCAATAAAAGATGAAAATGCAGTTGGAGCTAATTTAGTAGAAGCAACAGTTTCTATAAATGGAGAAAATAAAACTGTAAAAATAATAGAAAATAAAGTGTCAGGAAATACAATTACACAAGTAAAAATAAATCCTTTTTTGGACACAAATGGAAATTTAATTAAAGCATTTACAGCATTAGAAGATTCAAATACTATAAAGATAGTTAAAATGAAGTTTAAAGATATAAATGAAAATGAGATTGTTTTAGGAGAAATGTATAAAAGTATAAAAGTATCAAAATCAAGTTCTGGTACAACTTCTGGGGGAGAAGTAGATAATAAACCAGTTCCACCAACAAATTTATCTTATGATGTTTCAGCCGATGGAAGCAAAATAACTTTAAATTGGATTGATAATGGAAATAGTTTAGAAAATGATATATTGGGATATAAAGTTTATAGAGAAGAGACAAGTAATGGAGTGTATGAAGAAGGAAAAGAAACAGCATTATTAGCAAGTAGTGTAGCAATAGTTACAACTTATTCGACACAATATATTGATAGTAGCGTTACAGCAGGAAAAGCATATATATATTTAGTGACTGCAGTAGATAGAGCTAGTCAAGAAAGTACATATAAGAGTAAACCTCTATATGTAGCTATTTATAAGCCTGGAAATTATAAAGTAACATCTTTAGTTGGAGCTTCTGTAGAAGGTACTATAAATATAAAATTAACATGGACAAAACCAGTTAATTCAACAGAGTCAAATACAGCCACAGTAAAAGGTTATAAAATATATAGAAAAGATAATTCTTCTGGGTATATATTAATAAAGGATATAAATAATGCAGATACAGCAGAATTTATAGATTATGATAAAAATTTAGTAGAAAATAAAGAATACACTTATAAAGTAGTAGTTTATGATGAAATAGGTAAAGAAGGAGAAGCAGCAGAAACAACATCTATAAGAGTGAAAGATATAACAGCACCAACAGCACCGAGTGGCATAGTATTAACATTAAAACCAGCATATAAATTGAATATTGCATGGAGTAAAAATAATGATTTGGATTTGAAAGATTATACAATTGAATATACAGATAATATTAATAGTACGACTTGGAGTTCTATAACTATATCAGGAATAACAACAACTGAAATAAGTTTGAATTCTTCAGAAACAGAAAAAACAATATATGTAAGAATGAAAGCAACAGATACATCTGACAACAAATCGGATTATAGCAATACAGAATCTATAATTATAGATTATAGTAGTTATATTCCGGCACCATCTAATATAGTTTTATCAGGTGGGCCTAAAAATGTTACTTTAACTTGGGATAAAGTAACTGCAGTAGCAGGATATGATGTAATAGGTTATAAAATAAAATATGGAACAACTCCTACTAATTTAACAGAAATAATAGAAACTTTTTCAAATAATACTAACATAACATCAGCTACAACTCCAGGGGGAATAAAAACGGCTGGAATATGGTATTTTTCTATAGCTGCAGTAGAAAAAGGAGATGGAGAAAACAAAGTAGAAGGGGCATATAGTAGAATAGAAGATGTTGTGGTATATGATGATTTACCATTTTTAAGAGATGTATCTACAGATTTATCTCCAAAAGGAGTAATGGTAAAATGGAAAGATGTTTATGACAGTGAAACAACAGGATATGTAATATATAGAGCAGTTACGACAGGCGGAACACCGACAGAGGATGATTTTAGTTATTTAGAAGCAAAATCTAAAAGTGATTTTGAAGTTCAGCCTGACTTTAATGGCGGAAGTTATTCTTGGAAAGTATATCAAGATGAAAGTGCTAATGAAATAGGTAAAACTTATTGGTATAAAGTAGCATTATATAATGGAGTTTATGACTCAACAAATCCAAAGACAGGTAAGTTTAGTCAATCTGTAGCAGTAGAAGATAAAGGAGCTCCAAAAGCAATAGAATATAGCACATTAAATGTTTCAGCAATGGAACCACAGCATAAAATGAGAATTAGTTGGGGAGGATATGTATTTGATAGAGAAGATTTAGCAGGATTTAAAGTGTATATATCAAGAACGGGAGAAGGCACATATTATTATGCAGGAAAAACAAGTAATTCATATATAGATTTAAATGTAAATAAAGATGGAGATTTTGATACAATTTCTTCAACATATCCACTTGAAAGAGAAGATGCGAAGTGGAAAAATATAGGTATAACAACAGGAAGTGGAATAACATCAGGAGCAGCAATAATATCTAACTCAGAAGTGAGTGGGATAGTAACAAATGTGAATAAAGATGATTATTTGAAAATAGAGGAACATTATTATAAAGTAACAGATAAAACGGCCGATCATGTATCAGTAAAACCAAATATTATAGGGAATATATCTGCTGAAAAAGAGGTATATATGTACCAAGGAGATACAGGACCAATCACGGAAACAAGAACAGTTAGTTTAAAAGATCCTATGGGAAATAGAATGTTTTATATAAAAGTAGATGCATATAATAAAGCAGGAAGAGAAAGTAGTCTTACAGCTTATAAATGGATTGATATGGTTCCTCCGGCTCCAAAAAGATTAAATGTAAAAGTTAGTCAATACACAGATGACAATAGTAAACAAGTTGCAAAAATAGAATGGTCAAATAATATAGAAGCAACAAATTTTCAGGTGTATAAATTTGTTGGACAAAACAGTTTAAGTAGCAGTGATCTAAGTATAGAAGGATTACCAATAACAGGAGTTTTATTAGGAGAAACTTCAGATTATAAATACGAAGATGCAACATTTAATGATTTAACAGCTTCGACTAATGTGGTATATGCAGTTGTTCCAGTTGATTCTTATGGAAATAAAGGGTCTTTATATGTTCTGGATAGTAATTATAAAGTAACTTCAACAATAATAACTGAAGCTTATGGAACAGTAGCAAGATAAAATCAATCTATTGGCAGGGGAGCATAAAGTAACGGCATTGCCGTTGCTTTCCTGCTAAAATTAAATTTTATTTAGGAACGGCTTAAAAATAATCTTCCAATTATGTTTTAAAATACGCAGTAATTTAAGCACTTTTATAACAAAAAAATTAAAAACTTGATATTCAAATATTCTTTGAATATTAAAGGAGACAATTATGGCACTAAAAAAATTAAAAGAAAAATATAGCTACAATGATTATAAAAATTGGGAAGACAGCGAAGATTGGGAGATAATAAATGGTGTAGCATATAATATGTCGCCAAGCCCATCATCAGAACATCAAGAAATAGGGAGTAAAATATTAATAGAATTAGGGAATTTTTTAAAAAATAAAGAATGTAAATTATATTATGAATTAGATGTAATATTGTCAGATGAAAATATATTAAAACCAGATATAATAGTAGTATGTGATAAATCTAAAATAAAAAAAAGAGGAATATTTGGAGCACCAGATTTAGCAATAGAGATATTATCACCATCTACCTCTATAAAAGATAAAACATTAAAATTAGAACTATATAAAAAATATGGAGTAAAAGAATATTGGCTAGTAGATCCAATATATAAAGATATTACAGTGCATATATTTGAAAAAGATGAGATAAAACTTTATACTTTAAATAATGAAAATATACCAGTTAATATATTTGAGAAATTTGCAATAAATATGGATGATATATTTGAAAAAGAGGAAACTAAACAAAAAAAAGAGGAACAAAACGAAATTGAACAAGAAGCAAAATAAAAAAGTTGAAATCAGAAAGGTAAAATTATGGTTATAATGTATATATATATATTTATAATAGGGGCTGTAATAGGAAGTTTCCTTAATGTTTGCATATATAGAATTCCAAGAGGAGAATCAATAGCATATCCTCCATCTCATTGCCCTAATTGTGGATATAAAATAAAATGGTATGACAATATACCAATTATTAGTTATTTTATTTTACTTAGAGGTAAATGTAGACAATGCAAAACAAAAATATCATTACAATATCCATTAATAGAGCTATTAACAGGGATATTATTTTTAGGACTGTTTTTAAAATATGAGTTCTCCATATTAACGATAAAATATATGATTTTTACGGCATTATTAATTGTTTTATCTGGAATAGATATTGAAGAACATATATTACCAGATAAAATAACATTTTTTATGATAGTAATTGGATTCATATTTTCTTTTTTTAGCGAGACAAATATATTGTATTCGTTCATTGGAGCAGCAACATATTCTTTTCCATTTATGCTTTTATATGGATTTGGAGAAGATCTATTAAAAAAAGATATAATGGGTTTTGGGGATGTAAAATTAACAGCAGCAATAGGAGCTTTTTTTGGATATAGGGGATTTTATAATTTATATATGTTTTTTATGTTAGCTTTTACAATTGGGGCAGTTATTAGCCTAATATTGATAATTTTAAAAATTAAGACTAGAAAAGATATAATAGCATTTGGACCATTTATAGCAGTGGCTGGATATATTATGATAATGATTATGTAGGGAATTTTAAATTTATATAATTTTTAATATCCCTAAAGTGAGGAGATATTATGCAAAAAGGATTTACATTAATAGAATTAATGATTGTAGTGGCTATAATAGGGGTTTTAAGTTTTACAGGTGGGGTTACAATTTCAAGTAGTATAATAAAAAATTCTGTAAATAAAGCAAAGGCTCAAGTTCCAGCATACTTAAATAATGGTGTAGATAGGGCATTTGAAGAGGGAAGTGGCTATACTATTGGATTTAATAGTAATGAGATAACTTTAACAGGAAAAGAGTCTTTAACACTACCTAGAAATTTAAAATATTTATATAGAATAGGTTCTGCAATACCTTCAAATTCAAGCATAAGTGTAAATATCAATGAGCAAGGAAAATTAAGTGGAGAATTTGATTTTTATATAGGAGATAAAAAGAATAATTTTTATTATAGAATACATGGAAGAAATATAGCTGGAATAAATTTAGGGGTAATAGAAGAATATAATCCTAATGCTACGGCTACAGTTAGTCAAGCAGGAATAGGAGTAGAGACTAATTGGACATTAGTAGAATAAATTTTGGGGGATAGATATGAAAAGATCAAAAGGATTTTCATTAATAGAAGTTCTTGCTGCATTTGCCATATTATCAATAGCTATTTTACCAATTATGTCAATGTATCCTACAGTATTAAAAATGGATAGAAAATCAAGAGGACATGAAGAGGGAGCTAGATTAGCATTTACAATTGTGGATTATATAAAGTCAAAAGGGTATGCTAACTTAATGCAGACTACAATAACATCTACAGCAATTAAGAACTTTATAACAGGAAAAAAGTATACTGACTTAGTAAAAACATCAGGGCAATCTTATTATAGTTCAGCTTCATTTTGTGATGATTTTAATATAGCATCAAATTTATTTATATTAAATAGCAAAAGTTTAGACTTATCTAAAGT
The DNA here is from genome assembly GCF_030295325.1 of Haliovirga abyssi. Taxonomy (GTDB): domain Bacteria; phylum Fusobacteriota; class Fusobacteriia; order Fusobacteriales; family Haliovirgaceae; genus Haliovirga; species Haliovirga abyssi. The sequence goes on from NZ_AP027059.1 coordinate 164,703, forward strand.
AAATATTTGGATAGGATTGCATAAAAGTATAGCAAAATTAGGTGATGGAAGCGGAAATTTAAAAAGTCCTGAAGTTGATTTATATGCTACTACTAGAGCAGGAATAGGTTATATAGAAAACAAAATAATAATGGGTAGAGTTATAGTAGGATGGGGAGATGATGATACAGCTCACCTAACGGGAAAAGAAAAAGAATATTCGCTTCAATTTATAGTAACTAGTTTAGAGAAATAACTTGAAAAGAAAAAATATTGGGGGCTTCTATTTATGAAATGTGAAAAATCAAATGGAGTTACATTAATAGAATTGTTAGTAGCAATGGCAATATTAGTTATTTTAGTAGGGATGATAACTCCGTTATTTAGATCAATAGGTCGAGTAAATACAAAACAAAAAGAATTAAATAGAATAGATACAAGTATAGGGAAATCAATTGATATAATTAAAAGAGAAATTAGAGGAGCAAAGAATATAGTTGTAAATACTTCTGGAACAGCTGTTACAATAACGAAGGCGGATAATACAATAGTTAATTTTAAATTAGAAGATTATTCACCGGCAAGAAGTGAAAAAAACAGATCTGGAGGAACATCATTAGTAAAATGGCTACAAGTAAATAATGATGATGCTCATTTGGCAGATAATATAAGTAATTTAAACTTTCAGTTTACAGATAATATATTTACATTATATATGAAAATAGTATATAGAGGAAATGAAAAAGAGATAAGGGATGCTGTAACTAGCAGAATTAATTAATGAAGGAGTTAATTATGAAGAGAGAAAAGGGCTCTGCAATAATATTAGCAATACTTATATTAAGTTTTTTTATGGCGTTGTCAATGAATATGTTTTATATATCAAGACAAAAAGCTAACAAAGCTACTATTAAAATAAAAGGGAATAAAGTATTATCAAAAATAGATGTAGGAGCATCTCTGGGAGCTTTGGAATATGCAACAGCAATATTGTACGAACAACCAGGAGTATTAGATGACGTTAATAATTCTAATTTAGATATATTACTAAACAGGTATGGAGAATATTTTATTGGAAGAATAGATACGACAACATATGCGAATGGTGGAGCAAATTATGATATAGCTTTACATCATTTTGAAGATAATAGAAATAATAGTACAGGTACAACAGTAGCAGATGGGATACCAGACAATACAATTACAAAAAGAATTTGTGAAGAAGCTTCTACAAAATTGAGTATTGGATTATATGATTATACAACTAATGCTGCAATTACTTATCCAGCATCGACTAATAATTATACAATAAATTACAAAAAAGAAGTAATAATACCAGGAGATGGTGGAAATATAAAAGATATGGTATTCGAAATTGTGTATACTGAAAATATAAATACAGATGCATCAAAAAAAATATCTGCATATAACCCAGGCACAATAACAGTTACATACCAAAACTAAGGAGATGTTTAAAATGGAAAAATTAAAAAATCATATGGAATATTTAGTAAATGAAGAATTAGAACGATATTTAGGTACTCAAGAAGGAATTTGTAAATGTGAAAAATGTAAATTGGATATGAAAGCGTATGCTTTAAATTTATTACCAGCGTATTATATTGTATCTGAAAAAGGTTATGTTTATAGTAAAATAAGTGAAATGAGGCAACAATTTAAAGTGGATGTAATAAAAGCAGTAGTTGAAGCTGTGGAAAAAATTTCTGAAAATCCAAGACATAAATAAGGGGGACAAGTGATGTTTAAAGACAAGATAGAGGGGAGTATCGATGTTGGGTCTGGAATGATTAAGGGGATATCAATAAAAAAAGGGGAAATAGAAAATATTAGTTCTGAAAGACTGCCAATGGGGGCTGTGGTAAGTGGAAATATAGAAGATAGTTTATCAATAGTAGATAAATTAAAAACAATAGTTGAACGACTGAGCTTAAAAAATAAAAAAGTAGTGGTATCACTTCCTATACAAAATTTTGTGATAAAATTTTTAGAAATACCAGAAATGGAAGAGGAAGCAAAGCTTCCATTTATAGAGGGTGAATTAGATGAAATTGTTCCAAATTTTTCAGGTGAAGATTTTATAACTAATTATTATAGTTTAGAATTCAAAAATAACAATGAAAAAGTAATGGTAGTAACAATAAAAAAAGAAAAAATAAATGATATAATAGAAATATTAACATCAGTAAAATTAAAACCAATAAAGATAATTCCTGATTTTTTATCATTGTTTAATTTGGAACAAATTCAAAAACATAAAATAATAGAAGATACAAAAGGTGCAAGTATAATGACAATTGATATTGGGGCTGAAGCTACAAAAATTTTTATTGAAAATGATGGAATTATAAAAATGCAAAGATTAATAGCAATTGGTGGGAATGATTTTAGTGACATAGTGCAAAGAGAAAAAAGTGTAGATTATGATGAAGCAGAACAATATAAAAAAGAGTTAGAGGTTTTTGAAGATGAGGAAGTAAATGATGAATTTTATGTACAAGATGATATTGAAAAAGAGATATCAAATCTAGTGGAAGAACTGGGGGAACAAATAGAAAGAACAATCGAATTTTATAAAATGCAAGAAGGATTATTAGGAGTAGATGGAATTATAATATCAGGTGGCGGGACCCTTTTAAAAGGATTAAAATTAGTAATAGAAAAAAAAATAGTACAAGAATTTAATGAGATGAAAACGGAACAATATTTTATGAAAATAAAAGATAAAATAGCTGGAGAAGATATAGCTATATATGATATTGCTTTGGGAAATATCGTAGAAGAGGTGATATAAATGATAGAGATGAATTTTATTACAAAAGAATATAAGATGAAATTGTTTTTAGAAAATTTATTAAAAGCATCTATAGTTATAGTTGTTTTAATAGTATTAGCAGAAATTGGAGTAGGATTTTATTTAAATACAATTGTGAAATCCCAACAAAATAAAATTGAAATTGTGAATGGAAAGATTAATGAACTTAATAAAAAAAATAAAGAGATAAGAAAATTATATAAAAATATACCAGATTATAGCAGTAGAATTCAAGTTTTGAATGACCTTGTATCAGAAAAAAAATTAAGATTATCAGAGGTTTTATATTATATAAAAGAAGTAACACCTCTAAAAATTTGGTATTCTAGTTTGACATATAAAGATGGAAAAGTAATTTTAAAAGGGTATGCAGCAGGTAAAAATAAAAATTCGCCAGAAGTGGTAGCGTTATCCCTTGAAGAAAAATTTAGAGAAAGTAAATTATTTAGAAATGTGATAGCAGAAGGATTCAAAAGAGGAAATGTATTAGGAAATGATGTTGTAGTATTTACATATCAACTTGTTTTAGGTGGGGAGTGATAAAATGGCTGAAATATTTGGAAAAGAGATTGATATTGATGTGAAAATTGATGAAAAAGGAATAATGGCATTATCGATAGTGGCTTCTATAATATTAATAGCAGCTACAGGATATTTTATAATTTATCCTAAAGTTATTAAAATTACACAAAATAAACAAGAGGTAAAGAAAAAAAACCAAGAAATTGTTAAAGTTGAAAAGGCATATAAATCTATAAAATCAAAATATGATTTAGCAAATAAAATTTATTCAAATCAAAAAGATAAATTGGAAATTTTAAATTCAAAATTTGCGAATTCTAGTTTGAAAAATGAAACCGATTTAAAAATAGCTATACAAAAATTTATTGACTATTTTAAATTGGATATTTTAAAAACAGGCTCAGTTCAAATTGATGCTAAAGAGATAAAGATAGAGCCAGCGAATGATAAAGATAAAAAAATAAAAATTTATAAAAGAATGTATATACCTTATACTGTTCAAGGAAATTTAAAAGATATTACTACATTTTTTTACTATTTAGAAAATTCTAAATGGCTATTAACATTTAAAAAAAGTGATTTATCAATAAAAAAACTTGAAACAAAAAACATGAGTCAAGATACTGGTAAAATAGAGGTAAATTTTAAAGTTGGAGCTTATGTTTTGGAAAAGGTGGTGAGTAAATAATTGAAAAATAAATTTAGATATATAATGATTTTTTTTATAGTAATGAATGTTATGGCAATTGCAGATAGTAATCCATTAAAAGAGTATATATCGGATAAAGTATATTTTGAAGGACAGAAAAAATTTAAAGGTGGAAATGATATATTTAGAACTAAAGTATATTCAAAAGCTGATATTTCAAAAGAATTGGATGCAGCAAGAGGAAGGATAAAAAGTGTATTTTTAAAAGTATCATTTATAATAGAGAGAAATCACAAATTGACAGCAACATTTTACTATAAAGGAGAAGATGGAAGGGCAGCTAGAAAAGTAATTACTAATAGAAAAACTTTAAAAATTGGAAAATATTCATATAGTGTAATTGTAGTAAAAAACGGAATAGAAGTAATAGACCTAAAAACAAAAGTTAAAGTTAAGATAGAAAAAAAAGGGAGGTAACAAACTTATGAAAAAATTAGCAGCAGTATTATTTGCATTTGTATTTTTAATAGGGAACATATATGGTGCAACATCAGAAAGTAGATTTGAAAAAAGATTGGAGAAAATCAAATATCCTTCAGAGTTAGATTTTAAAGGAACTCCATTATCAGATGCACTGAGTACAATATCTAAAACAAGCAATATTAATATGGTGGCAGCATCAGAAATAGCAGATTTACCAATAGATCTGTATTTGCCAAAAGGACAAACTTTAAAAAGAATAATAGAAACAATAAAAAATACTAATGGATTAGTTAGTAGAATTGTAAATGGCACAATGATTTTATCAAGGGCTACAAATCAAGGTGTAAAAGTAGCAAGCAAAGGAAAAGTAGTTGGAAAAGTAACAGAAATAGATAAGATAACAGGGATAAGAGGAGTTACATTATCATTAGGTGATGATATAAATACATTGGTGTTATCAGATGTAGGAGGAGCATTTATAATAGGAGATGTAAATCCAGGGACATATATATTAAAAGCTAGTTTGAGAGGTTATAAACCAAATGCAGAAATTGTAGAAGTTAAACCAGGAGGAATTACTAATATTAATATAGTTTTAGCAAAAGTAGAATCAGCTGCGCAACGTTCTGGTAAATTGACTTCAAAACAGGATATTGGAAAAGTTGTAAAAACAAATGGTGATATAAGAAATACTAAAATGATTAATCTTATTTATGCTGATCCAAAAGATGTAAAAGGGATTGTTACCAATATAGTTCCTTTGGATAATATTGTTGTAGATGAGAAAAATAATATTTTGATATTAATAGGAACAGAAGATAATATTAAAACAGCTACAAAATTAATTGAAAAATTAGATATCCCCACTAAACAAATAAGAATAAAAGCTAAAATATGGGATATAAATCAAGATGTAGTAAACAAAGTAGGACTAAATTGGACTGCAGTACCTATAGATGGAGAATATCAATTATCTAAAAATAGTTCTGATGGAACTTTTTTAACAGGTAGTAAATTTAACGGAACAGATGGAATGACTTTATCATTTATGTATGGTGGTATAAATAATGAAAATGCATTAGGAACTACTTTAAATATGTTAGCAAGTACAAATGATGCAGAAATATTAGCAGAACCAGAAGTAACAACATTAAATGGGAAAGAGGCTAATATTCAAATAGTAAATGAAGAAATAGTAGGTTATAAAGAAACGTCAGATGATAAAGGGAATTCAGATAAATCACCTTTATTTAAAGATGCAGGAGTAGTGTTAAGAGTAAAACCAATAATAAAAAGTGATGAAACTATTTTAATAGAATTTTATAGTAAGGTAAGTAAATTCACAAGTGATGGAGTGCATGGAGCAGCAGAGAAAAAAAGTGAAACAACAACTAAAATAAGAGTGAAAAATGGTGAAACAATAAGGATTGGCGGTCTTGTAAGGCAAGATAAAGGACATGGAGTAACTAAAACACCTATTTTAGGAGATATACCATTAATAGGAATACTATTTCAAAATAGTACGACAACAAATAATAAAAGAAATTTGTATATAGAACTTACTCCTGAAATTGTAAAATAATCAGAGGAACTACTTAAAAATAGGGTTGTTTTTTGATTTTTAATAGAGTATACTATTAGTGATAGAGATTTATAGTTAGAAATGGATTAAAAAAATTATAAATTTGATAATAAATGACACAAAGTTTTGTTTATTATTATCAAAGAGAAGAATCTTATTTTTTAAACATTTTTTACATGGAGGTGAGAAAAATGGCTATGATAAATGGATTTTATGGAAATAATAATATATCATCATTAACAACCGTAAATCAAACTAAAGAACCTAAACAAAATGAGAATATAGAAAAACCACAAGACGATCAACCTAAAACAGACACAGTAGAAATAAAAAATAATATAAATGCAAAACCAACAGAAACTGAACAAATAAATGAAGAAGGTAGAGCTAATGATATAGAAAAACAATTAAACGAAGTTATAAAAAAAGCACCTGAACAAGCTATTTCAACACAAGGTATGGGAATAACGCCAGAAAGAGTAGCAAATTTGTTATAAGAATGATTTAGAAAATTATCTTTATTCTTCTAAGACAGCCCCTATTATTCTATAGGGGCTATCTTTTTTTGTAATAAAAGGCAATGATTAAAAAAAGTATTGATTAATTTAAAATAAAAGATTATAATTATAAAAATATTTAAAATAAAAGTATTATAATTAAAGTATTATAATTAGAGTTTTAAAAAATAGACTATGAAAAAGAGGTATGAAGCAAACTAAATACATTTTTGTAGGTTAATTATATTATTAATATTGGAGGGAATATGAACAAAAAAAATAGAGCTATTTTTTTAGATAGGGATGGGACTATTAATATAGAGAAGAATTATTTACATAAAATAGAAGATTTTGAATGGATAAAGGGGACAAAAGAAGCAATAAAAATATTTAATAATTTGGGTTATAAAGTAATTATTGTTACAAATCAATCAGGTGTAGCAAGAGGCTATTATAAAGAAGAAGATGTAGAAATATTAAATATATATATGAAAGAAGAAATTGAAAAAAAAGGTGGGAATATAGATAAAATATATTTTTGCCCTCATCATGTTGATGGAATTGGAAAATATAAAAAACAATGTAAAAATAGAAAACCTGAAATAGGATTTTTTCTAGATGCAAAAGATAAATTTAATATTGATTTTGTAAATTCATTTATAGTAGGGGATAAAATAAGTGATTTGGAAGCAGCAATTAGACTAGGGATGAATCCTATTTTAGTGGAGACTGGATATGGAGAAAAAACCAAAAAAGAGATTTATTTTAAAACTAAGATTTATAAAGATTTATATGAATTTGCATTAAATTTAAAGAAAAATATAGAATCAAAAAAAACCAAAAAAGAGGAAAATGTATTATTGAAATAACACATAGAATGTGATATAATAAGTTGAGGTGATGTATATGTATATAAATGGAGCGAGAATATTACTTGAAACATTAAAGCGAGAAGGTGTTACAGACATATTTGGATATCCTGGAGGTGCAGTTATACCTCTATATAATGAACTATATGATTTTGAAGGAATAAATCATATTCTTACAAGACATGAACAAGGAGCTGCACATGCTGCAGATGGATATGCAAGAGTTACTGGAAAAGTTGGAGTTTGTATAGCGACTTCAGGTCCTGGAGCTACAAATTTAGTCACAGGAATAATGACGGCGTATATGGATTCTGTACCTATGGTGGCAATAACTGGACAGGTTCCAACATCTCTTATAGGAAAAGATGCTTTCCAAGAATCGGATATTACAGGAATCACAATGCCAATTACAAAACATAATTATTTGGTAAAAGATATAAAAAATTTACCAAGAATAATAAGAGAAGCTTTTAAAATAGCTAGAACTGGAAGACCTGGACCAGTTTTAATAGATTTGCCAAAAGATGTTCAAATTAATGAAATAGAAGAAAAAGAGTTTGAAAAATTATATAAAGCACCGTTGAAATTGGAGGGATATTCTCCAACCTATGAAGGACATCCAATGCAAATAAAAAAAGCAGCAAAATTTATAGCACAATCTAAAAAACCTGTAATATTAGCAGGAGCAGGTGTATATAAATCGATGGCACAAAAAGAGTTAAGAGAATTTGCTCATAAAAATAATATACCAGTTACAATGACGTTATTGGGCCTTGGTTCTATTGCAGCAGATGATGAATTAAATTTAGGAATGCTTGGAATGCATGGAACAGTTGCAGCAAATTATGCAGTATATGAAGCTGATTTGGTTATAGCTGTTGGGATGAGATTTGATGATAGAGTTACTGGGAAATTAGAAACTTTTGCAGAAAATGCAAAAATAATTCATATAGATATTGATCCAGCAGAAATTGGAAAAAATAAAAATCCAGATGTACCAATAGTTGGAGATGTAAAACTTGTATTGGATAAATTAATAGGTAAAATAAAAGAGAATGATAGAAAATTTTGGATAGAACAAATAACAGAGTGGAAAAATGAATATAAATTAGTTTATAAAAATTCAGAAACAGAGATAAAGCCACAAAAAGTTATAGAGTTAATTAGTAAAATAACAGATGGAAATGCAATTATAGTAACTGATGTTGGTCAACATCAAATGTGGGCTGCACAATATTATCAATTTAAAAATGCTAATAAATTTTGTACTTCTGGAGGAGCAGGCACAATGGGTTATGGTCTTCCTGCAGCATTAGGAGCACAGGTTGGAAAACCTGATCAAAAAGTTATAGCTATAGTTGGAGATGGTGGAGTACAAATGACTGCTCAAGAGCTTATGACTTTATCACATTTTAATATTCCTGTAAAAGTTGTTGTATTAAACAATGGATTTTTAGGAATGGTTAGACAATGGCAAGAGATATTTCATAAAAGAAGATATTCTTCAGTGGATTTAGAGATAAGTCCTGATTTTGTAAAATTAGCAGATGCGTATAAAATAAAAGGTGTTAGAATAGAAGATCCAAATGAATTAGAACAAAAATTAAGAGAAAACATAGAAAGCAATGAAGCAGTTCTTATAGATTGTAAAATTACACGAGAAGAAAATGTATTACCAATGGTACCGCCAGGTGGAGTAGGAAATAAAATGGTAGGGATAAGAGGTGAACTAGAATGAGACATGTGATATCGGTAATTGTAGAAAATAAACCAGGAGTTTTAACTAGAGTATCAGGACTATTTAGTAGAAGAGGATATAATATAGAAAGCTTAACAGTAGGAACAACAGAAAATCCAAATTTATCTAGGATGACAATAGTTGTAGAAGGAGATCAATCAATATTAGAACAAATAGAAAAGCAATTATATAAGTTAGTAGATACATTAAAAGTTATAGATTTACCACATGCTACATCTGTTAGTAGAGAATTAGTTCTTGTAAAAGTTTGCAGTGATAAAAATAATCGTTCTGAAATTATTCAAACAGCAGATATTTTTAGAGGAAAAATAGTAGATGTAGGAGAGTCAACATTAACAATAGAGGTAACTGGAGAAGAAGGGAAATTAGGAGCTTTTATTAATTTAATGTCAAAATTTGGAATAAAAGAGTTAGTTAGAACAGGTAAAATAGCATTACATAGAGGAGAAAGAACAATAATTTAAGAATAACTTAAGAATAATATTTTTTAGGGGTATTCTCTAAAATAACTTAAAGAACGATTAACGTTCTAAAAAACAGGAGGGAAATATAATGGCAAAAATTTATTATGAAAAAGATTGTAATTTTGAGGTATTAAAAGGAAAAAAAATAACAGTAGTGGGATTTGGAAGTCAAGGACATGCACATGCTTTGAATTTAAAAGATAGTGGAGCAGATGTAACGGTTGGACTATATAAAGGAAGTAAATCTTGGGAAATAGCAGAAAAAGCAGGATTAAAAGTTGCTGTAACAGCAGAAGCTGTAAAAGGTGCAGATGTAGTAATGATATTAGTTCCTGACGAAAGACAAGCGGATATTTATAGAGAAGATATTGCACCAAACTTAAAAGAAGGAGCTTATCTTGGATTTGGACATGGATTTAACATTCATTATGGTCAAATAGTTCCAAGAGCAGATGTAAATGTATTTATGGCAGCTCCAAAAGGGCCAGGACATATGGTTAGAAGAACTTATACAGAAGGAAGCGGAGTACCTGCATTAGTTGCAGTATATAAAGATCCAAGTGGAGATACTATGGATGTAGCACTAGCATGGGCAGCAGGAATTGGTGGTTCTAGATCAGGAGTGTTAGAAACAACATTTAAACAAGAGACTGAAACAGATCTGTTTGGAGAACAAGCAGTTCTTTGTGGTGGAGTTACTGCACTTATGAAAGCTGGATTTGAAACTTTAGTAGAGGGTGGATATGATCCAATGAATGCTTATTTTGAATGTGTACATGAAATGAAATTGATAGTAGACCTTATATATGAAGGTGGATTTGCTACAATGAGAGATTCTATATCAAATACAGCAGAATATGGAGATTATATTACAGGACCAAAAGTAATAACAGATGAAACTAAAAAAGTTATGAAGGGTGTATTAAAAGATATTCAAGATGGAATTTTTGCTAAAAACTTTATATTAGAAACAAAAGCGGGAATGCCTTCTATGCATGCTATAAGAAAAAATGAAAAAGAGCACCAAGTTGAAAAAGTTGGCGGAGAACTTAGAAGTATGATGAGTTGGATAAAAAAATAAATTTATGTGATTGGCTATTATTTTAATAATAGCCAATCTTTTTATGGGATTGACATACAAATATATTAGAAATAAAATTTTAATCATAAATTGGGTTTAATTCTAACTGATTATGTAGAGATGGTTGTTTTTTTTGAAAAATAAAGCAAGAATAATAGAAAATAAATAAGGATACAGAAAGCAGAGATGTGAGTTCTATTTTGAGATTTAAAAACTAAAAAAGGAAAAAAGAAAATTAAAAATAATATTATTGTTATAAAAAAATATTTTTAAAAAAAATACAGAAAAATAATAAAAAAACTATAATAAATATAGTAAAAAAAAATAATAAAAAAGTAATAAAATAGAATTTTCATATAACAATGTGAAAAAAGATGCGAAATAAGTACACAAATAAGTAGCGCGAAGTTTAGTAGCGGTAGAAAAATTCTGAAACCAGATTATAGTTCAAACTAAGCACAATCAAAACGTATTGACTTAAAACAGGAAAAGTGATATAATTCTAATGCTGAAAAAGTATTAAAAAGGATTGATGGAAAATTTAAAAAATCAAATATTTCCCCTTTTTTAATTTCAAAATTATCATCTGATATAAATAAAAAAAGTTATTAAAATTTAAATATATGAGGAGGTGAGAAAAATAAAAAAAACTTTTATAATAGTTTTATTGCTTTTATGTAATTCTTTTTATTTGTTAGCAAATGTTACAGATGTTTCTAATATGAAAAAACTAGAAAAAGAATTAAAAGAGGGTAAAAAACTTGAAGTGGAAAAGGAGTTGATCGAAAAATATAATTTAAAAGAAGAGGAAGCGTACATAACTATTTTAAATTTATCAGAAAAAATTAAAGATTATACTACAGAAATTTATTATGCGAAGAAAATATTGGAAAAAAATGAAAAATTTTATCTTATGTGGTTCAAACTAGGAAAATTATATTTTGAAAATAATGATTTTGAAAATTCAAAAATTATATTTAAAAATCTAATAACTAAAGATAAAAAAGTTGATAAAATTTTAGTGAGTAAATCTAAAAATTATTTGATGAAAATAAAAAAAATAGAAAATAAAATAAAAAATGAGGTTGAAACATGGAACTTTAAAATTAAGACAGGATATGAAAATATTAATAAAATAGAGCTTTTATCTATGGATAGTTATGAAAAAATGTATGGGACTTTTAGAGGCTCACATTTAATGGATGAAGCAGTTATAATTGGAGCGTACTCAAATTATAGAAAAAAAATAGCAGAAATAGCAGAAATAAATTTTAAAATTGGATATGAAAAGTTAAGTTATAGTTTAGATGACAATTATAATGTAGAAATTCCAGAATTAAGTTTAAAATTATTATTGAATTTAATAGACACGAAAAAAATTCATTTAAAATTGCCATTGAATTATGAATTTAAACAAGGATATGCAAAAATAAGTGATATTAAATTAGAAGGAGAATATAAGATAACATCAAATGTAAGTTTAGAAAATAGTTTGGGGTATATTCAGAAAAGTTCTTCTATAAATGAGTTGAATAATAAATTTGATGAAATCAAATTAAAATATTCAGGTAATATTATAAAAAAAATAGAAATATTATATAAATATAGTGTTGAAAAAGAAAAAGAAATTTCAAAATTAAATAAATCTGATATATTTGGTCTGAATATATCAAAACAGGTGTACTTAGGTTTTAATTTGGATTATTCGATGAATATGAAAAATAAAATTTTTGGAGAAAGAGATATTAGTGTTGATATGAAAAGAGTAGATAAAATATTAGATACAAAACTTTTATTAAGCAAAACATTTTGTGATTTAGAAATTAAATTAGAGTATGATTATATGAAGATAAATTCAAATATATCAAAATATAGTTATGCAGGCGATGGATTTGGGATAATAATGGGATATAATTTTTAAAAGATAAAGAATGTTTAAAAAATAAGCTTTTCATATTTGGTAATAAAAACGTTTGAATTGTTATATACGTTGTACATTTTTTTATAAAATAACTTTGAGCCTTTTATTGTCAAAGATGTAATCTATTTTTAAATCATTTCTAAATAATCCGTAAAAAACGGAAAATAAAAAAAACAGGAGGAAATACAATGAAGAAGATTTTAACATTAGCAGTAGCATTACTAGCATTATCTTTTGCAGGTTGTTTTACTGATAAAACAACAACAGAAGACAATACAACAAAACAAGAAACAACAACAACAGTAACAACAGAGGGGAAAATTGTGAATACAGCTTCACCAAAAGGGATTTTTGCGGGAGTAGTAAGAGATTCTTTTAATAATCCTTTAGAAGCAGTTACAGTATCAATAGGTGGAAAAAGTATAGTTACTGATAAGACAGGGACATTCAAAATAGAAGGATTAGATGTAGGGGGAGCTGGAGCTGGAAAAGAAGTGTCTTATACAGCAGTATTCTCTAAAAAGAATTATTTGTCTATAACAAAGTCAATTGTATTTAAAGAAGATACTTTAACAAACGATGATACAAATGCAACAATACATATTGATGCAACTACAGGAACAAGTGTAAATTCTGGAGAAGATGGTTTAATAGTAGGGACTGTAGTTATACCTCTTAATAATGCAACTGCAACAGTAGATGCTGAAATGGTAGAGCTTGTAACTGCAAAAGGAACAATAAGTTTGCCGGAAACTTTATCAACAACTGCGGCAATAAAAGTAATTCCATATATATCAGGATCAAGTGTACCTATGTCTGACTATTCTCAAGAAATATCAGATAGCTTAGAATATACAATTAAAAATATTCCAGCACAAGAAACATCTGTAACATTAAAAATATATATTAATGGAAATATATATGCAAGTTATTATGTAAATGAAGAAGCTGTTAATTTCCATACTGCAAAGAGAATAGATTCAAAAGTACAAGGGGGACAAAGAGAAGTTATTCAAAATTTTAGTGCTAAAAAATATGGAGAAGTAAGTGGTATAGTATATAAAAATTATAAATTAGCAAATGCTACAGATAATACAGTTGGAGCAGGAGCAAAAGTTGAATTATATAGAGATGTTTATCCTAGTCCTGTGAAAATGGGAGAAGCTTTTACAAACGCAGCAGGGAAATATATTATTCATGAAATTTTACCAGGAGTATATAGTTTAAAATTACTTGATTTTGATAAAGAAAATGATGGAGAATTTGATTTTGTAAATGGGAAAACATTTATGGATATAGCTGTTGCAGAAGGAGATAATGTTACAAATGGAGTATCACCATATAGTATAGTAAAAGATTTATGGTTTACAGGATATCAAAATTATTCTGTTTCAGGAAAAGTAGAAGCTGGAATAGAAGGAAATATTATAGCTAATGTAAATGTAAAAGTTTATTATAGTAGTACAAATAAATTATTAAAAGAAACAAGAACTACTACAACTGGAGCATTTTCTGTAAGTGGAATACAATTTAAAAATATAAAAATAGTTGCAGAAGCAATTGATACAGATAACAATTTGATAAATAATTTCAACCAAGCAACAAAAGATATTACAAATAATGAAGGAATAGATGTGAATGATGTATATTTATTCATGGCTCCAAATAGTGATGAGTATGGATTACATGTTGTTTCAACTAACTTTACTATGAAAAAAACAGTTTCTGGAGAAACTAAATTATTAACAAAAGTAAATGGAGTAGAACCAAATGGGACTGTAGTATTAACATTTGATAATGCTGTTTCTACTGATTCTGAAAATGAAATATTAGCTAAATTAGATAAAGTAGTTAAATTAATAGGAAGTTCAGATGTAGATATAGATTACTCTTTTGATTCTACAAGGAAAATAATGACAATTACACCAAAGAAACCTCTTACAGGTAATTTATATACTGTATGGATCAATTCTGAGTTAGCAACATCTAATGGTTATAAATATAGTGTAGCTAATACAATAAATACAGATTTATTGAATTCTACTAATGTAGATATTGATGTTGAAGCATATCAATTAAAAGTAGCTGGAGCATCATTCTTAACAAAAGATGAATATGGTAATTGGAGTGCTAATGATGTAGAAGGGCAAGATGCAAATACAGCAATAGCAATAACATTTAATAAAGAGATATCACAATCTAAAATAACTGAATTGGTTAATAAAGGTGAAAATATAGTTACAGTGACAGATATGGCAACATTAAAAGATATATTAACAGATTATACATTTGATACAGCAAATAAAATAATGACAATTAGTCCAAAAGTATCTCTTACACCAGGAAATCAATATAGAATAACTTTGAATAGTGAATTAAAAGCTAAATCAGCATCAGATAACGGACTTGATATAAAAATTAATGGAGATAAAGTATTTACAGGTAAAATTTATAAAGCAAATAATGAAAGTTTAACATCTATAAAACCAGAAATATTTATAGATGGAGCTTATGTTGATAATTATACAGCTTCTAATTTTGCGATGGATTGGAATTTTGGGAATGCTGGAATTTATAAAACAACAGATTTAGATGAAACAGTACAAACATATGGAGCTTCAAGTTTTGATGTTAAATTCAGTGTTAGCGGATTAGAAAGTAAAAAAGCGAACATTAAAGAGTTTGATATTTATGCAAAAACAGAGAGTTCTTATTGGGAGAAATTATCTGCAATAAATATTAATGCAATAACAAAAACAGAATGGAAATTAGGGGTTAAAAAAACAACAGTAAATCTCAACAACGTAAATGGACTTGATTCTTCAGATAAATTGA
Organism: Haliovirga abyssi; assembly: GCF_030295325.1. Classification (GTDB taxonomy): domain Bacteria; phylum Fusobacteriota; class Fusobacteriia; order Fusobacteriales; family Haliovirgaceae; genus Haliovirga; species Haliovirga abyssi. The sequence goes on from NZ_AP027059.1 coordinate 180,177, forward strand.
AATGGGGAGAATCATTAGAGATTATAGTTATACCAGTAGATGCAAAAGGAAAACCAGCAGATTTTCCAACAACAGAAGATGCAACAAAAGTATTAACTTTAAAAGATAACTACGGAGTTAAATTAGCGGGATTAAATGGAACTTCATTATTAAATGCAGGAACAAACACTTTGACTATGTCAGAAGATATATATCCAGCAGGATATGGAGTGACTATAACAGGGATAAATTCAAATATTGGAATTAATACAACAACAGCAGGAGCAGTTTCTAATTTAAGAATTGGAAGTAGTTTGAATGAATTAAAATTTGAAGCTTATCCAACATCTAAATTTGTGGTAGGAGCAGATTACAATCATGGAGAAAGTGATCCTGCAAATAGATTAACTTTAGTTTCATCAAATGGATTGTATGATGGAATGAAACTTGAAACAACTGATGGAGAAATAGTTGTTTCAAATATAGTTAATGGAACAACAATAGACTTTTCATATGTAGCAACTCCATTTGATATGGCAAAAGATGTAGAGTTTACAATATCAAAAGATAATACGGATATTTATAGTAGAGCAGACTCAACAAAAGTATATAATATAACAGGAACAGGATATGGAGAAATACATGAAATAGCAGTATCAGCATATGCTGATGGTGGAGATGGAGATTATACAAATGGTGGAATAGTTACATTATCTGGAACAAATCCATTATTGGGAGTAACAAGTGGAATGGTATTGAGTTTACATGATAATAATGGTGTGGTAACAACAAATATAAACGTAACAGTAACAAATGTAGGAACAAATGGAAATGACAAACAATTCTCTACAAGTTCAAGTATTGAAGGACTTACTACAGGAGGAACAAGTTTTGTTGTAACAAATATATATCAATTAACAGGAGTAACAAGCGTAAATAGTTTAATTATAGGTGAAAAATTATATTTAGAACATGCCACAGACGGAACTAGCAAAGAAGTTACTATTATGGCAGTAGATAATTTAAATAATATAGTAAAAATAAGTGCTAGTCCTGAAAATTATACTAAATCATTTAAATTGAAAACAGTAGATACAACAGCAAAAACATTTATAGCAAAAGAGGTTAAGAAATATGCTGTAGGAGATAAAGTTGTTATCAATAAAGATACTAGTTCAATAATAGCTACTGGAACAAATATTATGACAAATATAACAGGAATTTCTCCAGTTGAAACAGTTGGAGGAACAAAATTATATAAATATACAACTACAGATGATATAACTGGAGCAGCAGAAAATCAAACAATTGATTTTGTATCAAATGTACAATTAAAAGTTGTAGCAAAAGATTCATCTGAAAATATGATTCAAGCAGATGATGATACATTAAGATATGATGAAGCAAAAGGTTGGATAATAGATTAGTTTACAAAAATTTATAAAACGAAACTTTAATGGAGCCACAGATTTGAAATTTCAAATCTGTGGCTTTTATTTGGATAATACGAAATTTACAATTGAAGAATAGGGAAAAAAATGTTATAATAAAAATAAAATGATTAGGGGAACAAATGATGCGATTTGATTATTTTTTGAGCATTTTAAAAACAAATAGATTAAAAACAAACAGCAAAGATATAAAAAAAGGAGATATTTTTGTTGCAATAAGGCAAGGAAACAGTTATTTGCAAGAAGCAATTCAAAATGGAGCTTCAGTAGTGGTATATGATTCTGAAAAAATATTTTGTGATTTTAAAAATAGTTATAAAGTGGAAAATAGTATTGAATTTTTACAAAAATTAGCTAAAAAATATAGAGAAACATTAAATACCAAAATAATAGGAATAACAGGAAGTAATGGAAAAACAACTACAAAAGATATTATTTATGAAATTTTAAGTTTGAATAAGATAGGAAAAAAAACAGAAGGTAATTTAAACAATCATATTGGAGTACCGATAACTATATTAGGATTAGAAGAAAAAGATGAATTTGCAGTTATAGAGATGGGAATGAGTAATTTAGGGGAAATAGATCTGTTGGCTGATATTGTAAAACCAGAGTATTCAATAATAACAAATATAGGAGATTCACACCTTGAGTTTCTAAAAAACAGAAAAAATATATTTAAAGCAAAAAGTGAAATTATAAATCATACTAGAAACAGACTATTTATAAATGGAGACGATGAGTATTTAAAAAAGTTAAGTGGAATAAAGATTGGATTTGGAAAGAGCAATGATCTAAGCGCAAGAAATATAATTTTCAATGAAGAATATAGTACATATTTATTGAAATGTGATTTGGGAGAATTTAATGTTAAATTAAACCTTGTAGGGGAACACAATATTTTAAATTCTATGTTTGGTATAGCGATTGGATTGGAATTTGGATATACTATAAACGAGATATTAGATAGAATAGCTAATATTAAGATTTCTAAAATGAGATTTGAAAAGATAAAAAGAGGAGATACTATTTTTATAAATGATGCATATAATGCGAGTCCTATTTCAACAAAATACTCTCTTAAAACATTTTCAAAACTTTATGAAGATAGATTAAAAATAGTGATTTTAGCTGATATGTTAGAGCTGGGAGAGAAAAGCAGAAAATTACATGAGGATTTGAGCGATAATATAATGGATACAAAAGCAGATATATTTATATTTTATGGAAATGAGATGAAATATTTATATAAAAAAGTTCTAAAAGATAAAAGAGCGTATTACTTTGAAAATAAAAAAGATATAATAAAATTAATAAATGAATTAAGCGGGAAAAAAGCAATATTATTAAAGGGATCAAGAGGAATGAAATTAGAAGAAATAATTTGTTAAGGAGAGTGTATGTTATATTATATTTATCAATATCTTTATCATGATTTATCAGTTTTTAGGATTTTTAGGTACATTACATTAAGGGCAATGATTGCATTTGTAACATCGTTTTTATTTGTATTAATAATAGGAAAGCCTTTTATAAAATTTATAAAAAATAAAAAAGTTGGAGAAGATATTAGAGAGCTTGGACCAGCAACACATTTTTCTAAAAAGGGAACGCCTACAATGGGAGGAGTTTTAATTCTATCCTCTATAATATTTACAACTTTAATTACAGGGAATTTGGAAAACAAATTTATAATTTTATTATTATTAATTACAATTTTATTTGGGGTAATTGGATTTTTAGATGATTTTTTAAAATGGAGTGAAAAAAATAAAAAGGGACTTTCGCCTAAAAAAAAGATATTAGGACAAGTTATTATATCAATATTAGTATTTGTATTTATTATTAAATATAAACTAATAGGGAACAATATAGATTTTTCATTAGTTAATCCGTTAATTAAAAATAGCTATTTGGAATTAGGAGCTTTTTTTTATTTTATATTTTTACTATTTTTTATTACCGGAACATCAAATGCTGTAAATATAACAGATGGACTTGATGGATTAGTGATAGGACCTGTTATGATAACATCTTCTATATTAGGAATTGTTGCATATTTTACAGGACATTTAGAGCTTAGTAAATATTTGAATTTATATTATATAGAAGGAAGTGGAGAAATTTTAGTATATATTTTAGCAATAGTTGGTTCTGGACTTGGATTTTTATGGTATAATTTTTATCCAGCTGAAATTTTTATGGGAGACACAGGTTCTTTAACATTAGGTGGTATTATAGCAGTAATATCTATATTGTTAAAACAAGAATTATTATTATTAGTAATAGGGTTTGTTTTTGTAATAGAAACATTATCAGTGATTATTCAAGTAGGATCATATAAAACAAGGAAAAAAAGAGTTTTTAGAATGGCGCCAATACATCATCATTTTGAATTAAAGGGATTACCAGAAACTAAAGTAACAATAAGATTTTGGATCATTTCAATAATTTGTGGATTAATAGGATTGTTAATTTTAAAATTGAGATAAAATTAATAGTTGACAAAAGGGGGAAGATGAAATGGCAAAAAATAAAATAAAAAATAATTTAATTTTTGGATTTATATCATTTTCAATAATAGTTATATTGATAGTAGTTGGTTTTTTTTATATTAATATTAGAAGTTCTGTAATTGATTTTAATAAAGATATAGTGAGCAATAACGAACAAACAATATTAACAATGATAAACTCGAATCAAACTCAAGGGAAAAAAGTTATTTTACAAGCCAATAGCAAAGTTATGAAAAATACGAAAGAAAGATTAAATAGCTTTATAAAAAAAGCATCGAAGGAAAATAATGAGTCATTATTAAAAATATTTTCTAAAACAATAGATCAAGAAATAAAGATGAAAGAGTTTGAATTAAAAAACATAGTAAAAAGTCAAATGTTTGTATGGGAAGATATAAAATCCGAAAGAGATAGTTTGAAAAAATTATTAAAAAAAAATAGTGATTATAAGGGGTTTATTGTATATGGAGAGTTAATAGATCCATTTTTTCAAGTTGGAAAAATAACAGAAAATTTTTATAAAAGTAAAATTGTGGAAAAAACAAGAAGAGGGAAAACATATTTTTATAATATAAATAATACAAACTATTTTTATTTAGCAGTTCCAATTTATAATAGCAAACAAAAATATAATGGATTTATAATAGCGAAAATAGATATAAAACCAATTTTAAGTAAACTATTTAAAGAGATAACTTTAGGCTCAGACAGAACAATCTTTGTAATTAATTCAAATAAAAAAATTATAAAACATATAAATAAAAAATATGAAAATAAAAAATTTACTAGGGTGAATTTTAACAAAAGGTTAGATTTTCAACAGATTATAAAAAATAAAATAATTTATACAATTAAAAAATATAATTATGGTAATTTTACTATATTTATTGTAATAAAAGAGTATATTTCAGATGCTTTTTCATATGTAGATTCTTTAAAAGATGATACTGAGAAAGTATTAATTCAAAGTTTTAATGATTTTAATAAAGATTTAAAAAAAGCTTCTAAAAAAACATATGATGTTTCAAAAGAAAAAGCTTTAGATAAACTAAATAGTTTTATAAAAAATATTGCAAATATATTTTATGTTGTATTTTTTATAGGAGTTTTAGTGTCTATTCTATTGGGAATATTCTTTGCAGATGGAATAACAAAACCGATAAAGGAACTTTCATTTGCAGCAAAAAAAATAGGTGATGGAAATTTAGAATATAATTTTGATAAAAAATTGTTAAAAAGAAAGGATGAAATAGGAGAACTTTCAAGAGAGTTTTCTGAAATGAAAATCAGATTAAAAGAAAATATAGAAACTGTAAAAGAGTTGGAAAGAAAAAAAGCACATTCAGAAAGATTATCAATAATGGGACAAATAGTAAGTGGTATAGTTCATGAAATAAAAAATCCATTAACAAGTATATCTGGATTTGCGCAAATAATAGAGGAAACTTCAGGAGAAGAAACTATAAGGCGTCAAAGTAAAATGATTTTTGAGGAAGCTCAAAGATTAAATAAATTAACATTAGATCTTTTAGAGTATGCAAAAGGTTCAAAATTGGATATGAGAAGAGTAAAGGTAAAACTTTTAGCAGAAGAGGTTTTTGATAAATTAAGTCCTAAAATAACTGAAAAAAATATAAAAGTAAGTGTAGATGTCCCAGAAAATTTTCCTACAATTTATGCAGATAGGGATAAAATTATGCAGGTGTTTATTAATTTAATATCAAATGCTGTAGAGGCTATAAAAATGAGACGAGGAAATATAGAATTTATAGCAGATAGAATAGGAACTGGAAAAGTTGAGATAAAAATAAGAAATGATGGACCAGTAATACCTGAAGATATAATAAAAGATCTATTTTTGCCATTTATATCTCATAAAAAAGGTGGGACAGGACTTGGATTAGCGATGGTTAAAAAAATAATTGAAGATCATAAAGGAAATATAAAAATAACAAAAGGGTTAGAAAAAGGAGCAGAATTTGTAATAGTATTGCCTATAAAATAGGGAATGTTATAAAAAAGTTTATTTTTTTACTAGGAGAGTATAAATTTGTTTAGAAAATAAGCTACGCTGTTTCTTTGAAATATGCGATTTTTCAAAGCAAAATTTTTCAGAATCTAAAAATTTAGAAAAACATTTATGTTTTACCAGATGAAGCGTAGCTTATTTTTTTATTAGAAATTTTTTAAGGAGAAATAAATGAAAAAAGTATTGGTTTATGGAAATGGAAAAAGTGGAAAAGCAGTAACCAAATTATTAAATAAAAAAAAATATATAGTAGATATTATAGATGATAGAATTGGGTATGATAAAGATGAAATATTAAAAAAAATAGGAAATTATGAATTTATTGTAAAAAGCCCTGGAATATCAAATGAAAATTTACTTATAGATATATTGAATAAAAAAAGAATAAAAATATTAGATGAAACAGAAGTAGCAGCCAAATATATAGATAATTCAAAAATAATAGCAATAACAGGTACAAATGGAAAGACTACAACAACTACAAAAATAACAGAAATGTTAAATTTTGCAGGATATAAAGCAATTAGTGCTGGGAATATAGGTGTTCCATTTTCAGAAATTATAGAAAAAGAAAAGGAGTATGATTATATAGTTTTGGAATTAAGTAGCTATCAATTAGAATATATAGATGAGATGAATCCATTTATAGCTATGGTTATAAATTTAACTCCTGATCATATGAATAGATATGAAAGTTTAGAAAGTTATTATAGTACAAAATTTAATATTTTTAAAAATCAAACAAAAGAGGAGCATTCAATAATAAATTTGGATGATGAAAATAGTGGATCTATTTTAAAAAAATTAAATATAGAAAGTGAAATGCTAACAGTTACAAAAGGAGATAGGTTAACTGAAAAAGCAGATTTATATGTAAAAGATGATCTGTTATTTTATAAAAATGAAAATATTTTAGATATAAATAAACTTACACTAAAAGGAATTCCAAATTTAGAAAACACACTATTTATAGTTGGAGTTGCGAAAATAATTGGAATAAAAAACAGTATTATAAAAGAATTTTTGTATAATAATAAAGGGTTAGAGCATAGAATGGAAGAATTTTTAAAAATTAAAAATACAGTTTTTATAAATGATTCAAAAGGAACAAATACTGATTCAACAATAAAAGCTTTGCAAGGATATAAAGAAAGAATAACTTTAATTTGTGGTGGGAAAGATAAAAAATTAGATTTAGTTCCATTGTGTAATGAGATTTTAAGACATACAAAGGAAGTTTATCTAATAGGTGAAACAAAACAATTATTAGAAAAGATACTAATAAAAATAGGATATGATAAAAATAAAATTTATAATTTAGAAATTTTGGAGAATGTAATAAAAAAATTAAAGGAAAATTTAGATATAAATAAAAAAAATATAGTAGTTTTTTCTCCTGCAGCTTCTAGTTTTGATCAGTTTAATAGCTTTGAAGAGAGGGGAAAAATTTTTAAGAAACTTGTTATGGAGAATTTTATGGAGGAATAATGACGAATAATAAAAAACTAATAAGAGGCATATTAATAATAATAATTATACTTGCAGTAATTAGTTTTATGTTTATTTATAGTTCAAGTGCATATATTGCAGAAGAAAAAAATTTAGGACAATGGTATTTTGTTAAAAAACAGGCTATATGGTATATGTTAGGATTTGCTTTGATGATGATATTTAGACATATTGATTACAAAAGATACAAGCACAATCAAATAAAAATATTTTTGATTGGATTTTTTTTACTATTAGCTGTTTTAATGTTTGGGAAAACTGTAAATGGTTCTAGAAGATGGCTTGCAATTTTTAAATATACGATTCAACCATCAGAGTTTGCAAAAATATTATATATTTTATTTTTTGCTTCATTAATAGAAAAGTATAAAATGAAAAAAAGGACAGATCCTGAACTTATTATAGCTGGATTAACAACATTAGGAATTTATGCAGGATTAATATTTTTAGAAAAAGATTTAAGTACAACGTTTCATTTGATATTGATATCTGCAATAATGTTTTTTGCGACAGATATTAAAATAAAGTATGTAATAACTGGATTTTTTGTATCAATATCAGGAGCAGTTTTATCAATAGTATCAAGTAAAAATAGAGCAAGAAGAGTAATAGAGTACTGGGAAGGGATAAAAAAAACAGGTGTTGGAGGAGGAGGACAAGTAAAGCAATCTATTATTGGAATAGGAAATGGAGGCTTATTTGGAACTGGTTTTGGAAAAGGATTGCAAAAGTATAATTTTTTACCAGAACAACATACTGATTTTATATTCTCAATTATAGCGGAAGAGTTAGGATTTATATTAACAACAATATTATTGACAATATACTTAGTGTTTATAACGATAGGCGGAGTTGCTATTTTTAGGGTGAAAAGTTATTATGGAAAATTTGTGATTTTAGGAATATTTTCAATGATTATTACGCAGGTTCTTTTAAATATATTTGTTGCATTAGGAATTATTCCAGCTACAGGAATTCCATTGCCATTTATAAGTGCAGGTGGAAGTTCAATAGTTGCTCTTTTAATAGGAATGGGAATAGTTTTTAATATTTTAAGTGAGGGAGAAAATTAATGAAAAAGGTTTTAATTGCAGCAGGTGGAACTGGCGGACATATATATCCAGCATTAGCAGTAGCAAATGAGCTAAGGAAAAAGGATATTGAAGTTATATTTGTAGGGACGAAGACTCGAATGGAAAAAGATATTATTCCAGCGAATAATTTTAAGTTTGTGGGATTGGATATAATACCATTTAGAAAATTAAAATCGTTATTTAAAGCGTTAAAAGCGACAATAAAAATAATGAAGATTATAAAAAAAGAAAAAATTGAAAATGTAATTGGATTTGGAAATTATATATCAGTTCCAGCGATACTTGCAGGATTAATATATAAAAAAAATATATATTTACATGAGCAAAATGTAAAGATGGGACAAGCTAATAGATGGTTTTATAGATTTTCTAAAAAAACATTTGTTAGTTTTGATGATACATTTGAAGAGATGCCTTTGAAATATCAAGATAAAGTTATAGTGACTGGAAATCCTTTGAGAGAAGAATTTTATAATGTGAATAGATTAGAGGAAAGAAAAAGATTAAAAATTAGTGAAAATGAAAAAGTTATATTAATTACAGGTGGAAGTTTAGGAGCAAAAAGTATAAATGAATTTGTTTTGAAAAATTGGGAAAGATTTTTTAAAGAAAAAGATTTTAGAGTATATTGGGCTACAGGGAAAATAAATTTTGATGAAATAAACAATAAAATTACTAAGTTAAAGAACAATGATGTCATTAAGCCATATTTTGAAAATATGCACTCTATTATGGAAGTAGCGGATATTGTGATTAGTAGAGCAGGAGCTAGTATAATTTCTGAATTAATAGAGCTTAGTAAGCCATCTATTTTAATACCATATAATTTTGTGGGGCAATATGAAAATGCTAAAATATTAGAAGATATAGGGGCAACCGTTCTTTTTAAAGATGAAGAGATAGATAGTGCAATGGATTATATATTTGAGCTCGGAAATGATAGAAAAAAATTATTGGAAATATCAAATAATATAAAAAAGTTAAAAAAGGGAAACAGTACAAGAAAAATCGTGGAAGAGTTAGATATATGGAGGAAAATTTAGATGAAAAAAGTTTTTTTTATAGGAATTAGTGGAATTGGAATGAGCGGATTAGCTAAAATAATGCTAAAAAAAGGGTATGAAGTATACGGCTCAGATATAAGCGAGAAGGATGTAACAAGTGAATTAGTGAAATTAGGAGCTGTAATATATAAAAAACATATAGACTTAAATGCTAAAAAAATGGATTTAGTTGTTTATTCAACTGCTATAAAAAAAAGTAATCCAGAATATATATTTGCAAAATTAAATGGAATAAAATTATTAAAAAGAGGAGAGCTTCTAGCTGAGCTATTTAATGAAAAAAAAGGAATTGCAGTAGCTGGAACTCATGGAAAAACAACTACTAGTTCTATGCTTGGAGTTTCACTATTTGATATTAATCCAACAATTATAGTTGGTGGGATAATACCAGAAATAGGAAGTAATTCTAAATTTGGGAAAAGTGAATATATGGTTGTAGAAGCAGATGAAAGCGACAATTCGTTTCTATATTTAAATCCAGAGTATTCGATAATAACAAATATAGAAGCAGACCATTTAGAGAAACATGGAACTTTTGAAAATATAAAAAAATCATTTTTAAAATTTATGGAGAAAACAAAAAAAGAAGTTATTGTTTGCAAGGATTGTGAAGTTTTAGATGAATTAGCAAAACAAATTTCAGAAAGAGATGAAGAAAAAAAAATAATAACATATAGTCTTAAAGATAAAACAGCAAATATATATTGCGAAAATATTTACATAAAAAATGGGATAACACATTATACAGTTATAGAAAATGGAGAAGAAATTGGAGAATTTGAATTAAAAATACCTGGAGAACATAATATTTTAAATAGTTTAGGAGTCATATATATAGCTAGGAAATTAAAAATAGAAAAAGAAAAATTAAAAAATAAATTAAAAAATTTTAAAGGAGCAAAAAGAAGGTTTGATATTTTATATGAAAATAGTGTTAGAATAATTGATGATTATGCACATCACCCAACAGAAATAAAAGCTACATTAACTGCAGCAAGAGAGATATATAAAGATAGAATAATAGCAATTTTTCAACCGCATAGATACAGTAGAACGAAATTTTTAATGGATTCTTTTGAAGGTGCATTTGGAAATGCAGATAAAGTTATTTTGCTTCCAATTTATAGTGCTGGAGAAAAAAATATATATGATATTAATGAAAATATTTTAGCGGATAAAATAAATAATAATGTAAAAATAATTAGAAATAGAGAAGAGATAACAAAAACAATTTTAGATGATAAAGTTAAAGGAGATACGTATATATTTATGGGTGCAGGAGATATATATAAGTTGGCTTATGAAATGAAAGAAATTTTGGAAAGATAAAAAAATAAAGAAATATTTTAGGAGATAAAATGCAGATAATAAAAAATGCAAATATAAAAAAATATTCTTATATAAAAATAGGTGGAGAATTAAGAGAGTTAATAATTATAGAAAAAAAAGATGAATTAAAAGAATTAGAAAATATTTTTACCGGAAATAATTTTATAATTATTGGAAAAGGTTCTAATATACTTTTTTCAGATGAAAAAATAGATAAAACGGCAATATATTTAAAAGGATTAAAAAAGATAAAAGAAGTTTTTACAAATATAATAAAGGTAGAAAGTGGAGTGTTAGCAAGTGAATTAATAGGTTATATGAGAGAACATAATTTTTCTGGAATAGAAGAATTAGCAGGAATACCTGGAACTATTGGTGGAATGTTAGTTATGAATGCAGGAGCTAATGGAAAAGAGATATTTGATGTGGTGAAAGAAGTAGAACTGTTTGACACTTTAAATATGAAATTTATAAATTTAAAAAAAGAAGATATAGATTTTGGATATAGATATACAAATTTATTAAATGACAAAATAATAACTTCTGTAAAAATAAAATTAGAAAAAGGATTTAAAAACAGTGTAGTAGAGAGTGTATTAAAAAAAAGAGCTGAAAAACAGCCATTGGAGTATCCAAATTTAGGCAGTGTATTTAAAAATCCAGATAAAGATTATGCAGGAAGATTAATAGAAGAAGTGGGATTAAAAGGATTTAGAATAGGAGATGTTCAAATTGCTAATAAACATGCCAATTTTATTGTTAATTTAGGAAATGGAAAATCTAAAGATATGATTTCACTAATAGATATAATAAAATCTAAAATAAAAGATAAATTTAATATAGAATTAAAGGAAGAGATAAAAAAAATAGATTAAAATTAAAGGAGAAAACAGGAATGAGAATAGCAGTTTTAATGGGAGGAATATCAGCAGAAAGAGAAATTTCATTAAAAACAGGAAGAGCTGTATTAAAAAAATTATTGGAATTAGGATATGATGCTTTTGAAGTTAATTTAACAAAAGAAAATATAGTTTCAGAATTAACAAGAGATGATTATGATATTGCGTTTATAGCGTTACATGGAGAGTTTGGAGAAGATGGAAGAGTTCAGGCATTTTTAGATATAGTAGGTAAAAAATATACTGGAAGTGGATTCATCGCAAGTGCAATTTCAATAGATAAAGAGATTACTAAAAAAATCATAAAAAACATAGGAATATGTATACCTAAAAGCTATATGAATATAGAAGAAGTTAAAAAATTTCCAGTAATTGTGAAGCCGGCATTTGAAGGTTCAAGTATAGGATTGCATATTTGTAAAAATAGAGATGAATTAGAGAAAGCTGTTAATAATTTGAAGTCAAAAAAAATATTAATAGAAGAATTTATAGAAGGAGAAGAACTTACTATTGGAGTGTTAAATAGAGAAGGGTTAGGAGTTGTAAAAATAAAACCTAAAAGTGGCGTATATGATTATAAATCTAAATATACTAAAGGCGAAACGGAATTTGAAGTTCCAGCAAAAATAAAAAAAGAAATTTATGATAAAGCAGTTTTATATTCAGAAATAATTTATAAAGAGTTGGAATTAAAAGGCGCAATAAGAGTAGATATGATTTTGTCAGAAGATAAACTTTATTTTTTAGAGGTAAATACTATACCAGGAATGACAGAAACAAGTCTTTTGCCAAAATTAGCTAATTTAAAAGGGTATTCATTTGGAGATTTATTAAAAAAAATTATAGAACCGATTGCAAAAAACTAAAAAAAATGTTATATTATTATGAATGATTGCGGGTGAGTGATATTGGATAAGAAAAAAAAAGCGAGAAAATTTTTTTCTATTTTTTTTCTAATTGTTTTAATAAGTCTATTTTTTATGGAAAAAAAAATATATGATTTTTTGGAAAAAAGTTATTTTACAGTTACTAATATAAATTTATCCGGAAATACTAATTTAACTGTAGACATTATAAAAAAATTAGAAAAGTTAAAAGGAAAAAATATATTCTATATAGATACTAAAAAATTAGAACTTTTTTTTAATAATGATATAAGAGTAGAAAAAATAAAAATAAAAAAAGAGATACCAGATACTATTGATATAGAAATTAAAGAAAGAACTCCATATATATATATTAATTATAATAAAAAAATATTGATAGCAGATAAAAATTGTAAGATTTATGCAAATTATAACGAATATCAAAATTTTGATTTTATAATTTTGACAATTTCTGATTTGAAATTATTAAGAAATGGTTATAACATATTAGAATTATTGCCTCAAAATTTAAAAAATATTGTATCAGAAATAATTATAAATGAAAAAGAACCAGAAATTATTTTAAAAGATGGAACGATTTTTAAGATAGATAAAGATGTAGATAGAGAAAAATATTTAATAGGATTAAAATTATATAAAAAATTAAAATTAGATGGAAAAAATATAAAATATATCGATTTGAGATTTTCTGATTATATTGTAATGTAGGAGGGGTGGAATATGAATAACCAAAATATAGTAGTGTCTATAGATGTGGGAACTACAAAAATATTTGTAATTGTATCAGAAATAGATAGAGAAACAGAAAAATTTAAAATTCTAGGATATGGTATGAGTGCTTCAAATGGGGGATTAAATAAAGGTAGAGTAGTAGATATAGATAGAGCTGCAAAAGATATAGAATCGGCAATTAAAGCAGCAGAAATAATGTCATCTGTTCCAATAACAAAAGCGTTTGTTGGAATAGCGGGAAGACATATTGAATCTCTCGAAAGTTCAGGTATAATAACTTTATCAGAAAATGAACCAAGAGAAATTACAAAAGCAGATAAAAGAAGATTGGAAGATATAGCTGAAAATAAGGTTGTCCCAGTGGAAAGGACTGTTATTCATAGAATTGGGTATAATTATAGAATAGATGATTCAGGTATTATAAAAAATCCTATTGGAATGAGAGGGTGTAAATTAGAAGGAACAGTTCATGTGGTTACAGGAATGATTAATACAATTGATGCATTAATAAAAAGTGTAAATAAATTATCAATTGAGGTAGAAGATGTGGTGTTAGAACCGTATGCTTCAGGAAAAGCAGTTCTTACTGATACAGAAAAAAGGACAGGAGTTATATTAGTAGATATTGGTGGGGGGACCACAGATATAGCGGTGTTTAAAAACGAAAAATTAATATATACTTCTGTTTTACCTTTAGGTGGAGAATATTTCACAAGTGATATAGCAACACTTTTAGGGATAGAAACTAGAGTAGCTGATAATTTAAAAAAAGATTTTAGTATAAATAATGAAGATTATAAAATGGATGAAGTAGTGGAAATACCTAATTATGATAGATATACTGAAAAAAAAGAAGTAGAAGTAAAACATTTAAAAGAGATAATAGATAGCAGAACAGAAGAAATTTTAGAAAATATAGAGAAAAAAATAGAGGCTTCAGGAGTAAAACATCAGGTTTATAATGGAATTGTATTTACTGGGGGTTCATCTAAAATAGCAGGATTAAAGGAACGAGCAGAAAAATATTTTGATATGCCAGTAAGATTTGCAGTTCCAATAAAAAAAGATGGGCTTTCAGATCAAATGTTAAAGCCTGAAGATGCAACAGGAGTTGGATTATTGTTATATGGTGTAGAAAAGTCATTAGAAGGAAAAGTAATATCTTTGAATGAAGAGGAGCAAGAAGGAAAAAAATCTATGTTTGATGTAATAATTGGAAAATTAAAAAAAGGATTTGATATATTTTTTAGTGATAGTGAATAAGCTTGGAGGAGGGGGAGCAATGACAGAAATTAATGTATATGAAAATGTTGCAAAGATTAAAGTAATTGGAATTGGTGGAGCAGGCGGAAATGCTATAAATAATATGATAGAAAGCGGAATAAATGGAGTAGAATTTATAGCGGCAAATACTGATTCTCAAGATTTGCTAAAATCAAAAGCAGAAGTAAAAATACAATTAGGAGAAAAACTTACAAAAGGTCTTGGAGCTGGAGCAAATCCAGAAGTAGGAAAACTTGCAGCAGAGGAAGATAAAGAAAAAATAAGAGAACATCTTGAGGGGACAGATTTACTTTTTATTACAGCAGGAATGGGTGGAGGTACAGGGACAGGAGCTGCACCGGTAATAGCTGAAATAGCAAAAGAATTAAATATATTAACAGTATCAATAGTAACTAAACCTTTTAGATTTGAAGGGTTAAAAAGAAAGAGAAATTCAGAATCTGGAATAATGGAATTAGAAAATAAAGTTGATACTTTAGTAGTTATTCCAAATGAGAAATTATTAGAAAATACTGATAGAAAAGTATCTATAAAAAATGCTTTTGAAGGAGCGGATGACGTATTAAAGATAGGAATTAAAGGTATTTCTGAGTTGATAACAACAGAAGGTTTCATAAACCTTGATTTTGCAGATGTGAGATCAACAATGAGTAATTCAGGAATAGCAATGCTTGGATTTGGATATGCTGAAGGGGAAGATAAAGCAAGAGTAGCTGCAGAAGCAGCGTTATCAAGCAATCTATTAGAAAGAGATATTCATGGTGCAAGTAAAATTTTATTGAATATAACTGGTGGAATGGATTTAACACTTAATGAAGCTAGTGAAATAGCACAAAGAGTAACAGAAGCAGCTGGGGAAAGAACGACTGATGTTATTTTTGGAACAGTAATAGATGAAAGTATGGAAGGAAGTATAAAAATAACAGTAATTGCAACATCATTTGAAGATAATAAAAAAGAATATATAGAAGAAATAGATGGAATAAATTCAGAAGAAAAAGAGCCAGAAGAAAGAGTAATAGAATCAAAAAAAATGTCTGTAAATGATGAATATAAAGATTTAGATATACCTGCATTTATTAGAAGGAAAAAAAATTAGTTGAAATAGATATAGAAGTATGATATACTTATAAAAGTCCCTGCTTTATAAAATTATAAGGCAGAATCCATAGGGAGGAGGTGTAGGAATGAAAAAAAATTACGAATTAATGTTCATCGTTGTTCCTGAAATAACAGAAGAAGAAAGAGATGCAGTAATTACTTCTGTAGAAGAGGTGTTAAAAAGAGCTGAAGCTCAAGATGTTATAACAGAAAAAATGGGTGAAAAAAAATTAGCGTATGCCATTGATAAAAAAACAACAGGTTTTTATGTATTAATTAAGTTTGCAGTAGAAGGAGTTAACTTAGTTGATGTTGAAAAAAGATTAAATATCAATGAAAAACTTATGAGATATATTCTTGTAAAACAAGGGTAGGTGAAGAGATGAATATTGCAATTTTAGTGGGAAGATTAACTAGTGATCCAGAATTAAAATATGGGCAAAGCGGAAAAGCTTTTGCAAAGTTTTCTTTGGCAGTTGCGAGAACATTTAATAGAAATGAAGTTGACTTTATAAATTGTGTTGCTTTTGGAAAAACTGCAGAACTAATAGCAGAATATTTGAGAAAAGGAAATAAAGCTGGAGTTCAAGGTGAAATCAGAGTAAGCAGTTATGAAAATAGTGAAGGTCAAAAAATAAGAAGAACAGAAATAATAGTAGGGAATATAGAGTTTTTAGAAAGCAAAGGGACTAAAGATAGATATAATGATAATCAACCATCAGGGGCAGAAGTTGAAAAAACTTCAAAACCTTCTGATGATGATGAATTTCCATTTTAAGGAAGGAGGGAATTATGAGAAGAGAAAATGATTCAAGAAAAAGAAAAAAGAAACAATGTGATTTTTGTAAAAATAAAAAAGCAAAAATAGATTATAAAAATGTAGATATGTTAAAAAGATATTTGTCAGATAAAGGTAAAATTTCACCAGCAAGAGTTACAGGTGCTTGTGCAAAACATCAAAGAGCATTAACTCAAGCTATAAAAAGAGCAAGAAATATTGCATTATTACCTTATACAGTTGAAAACTAAAAAATATTAAAATAAAGAAAATCGGCAATTTAATTTTGCCGGTTTTTTATTTTTCTTGGGATTGATATTTTGAAAAAACTACACTTTTTTATTTCAAACAATTATGGTATAATGGAGAGTAAATTATAGGAGGAAAATAATGTTTTTACCTACGACAAAAGCTGAAATGAAAAAATTAGGTTGGAATAAATTAGATGTAATTTTGGTTACAGGAGATACTTATATAGATAGTTCTTATATAGGGGCAGCTGTAATTGGAAAAACTTTATTTAATGCAGGCTATAAAGTTGGAATAATAGCACAACCCAATATAGATAATGCAGAGGATATTACAAGATTAGGAGAGCCAGAGCTGTTTTGGGGAGTTACAGCTGGATCAATAGATTCTATGGTGGCTAATTATACAGCATTAAAGAAGAAAAGAAGAAATGATGATTTTACTCCAGGTGGAGAAAATAATAGAAGACCTGATAGAGCTACAATTGTATATTCTAATTTAATAAAAAGGTATTTTAAAGGTGGAAAACCTATAGTACTTGGTGGCATAGAAGCTAGTTTAAGAAGAATAGCACATTATGATTATTGGAGCAAAAAAATAAGAAAGTCGATATTATTTGATGCAAAAGCAGATATATTATTATATGGTATGGGAGAAAAAACAGTATTAGAACTTACAAAAGCTATAAAAAACAGCGAAAGTATTAAAAATATAAAAGGAATTTGTTATATATCCAAAAATGGAGAAGATGAAATAGAGAAAACAGATAAATATATAATATTACCATCTTTTGAGAGTGTTAAACAAGATAAAATAGAATTTATAAAAATGTTTAATCTTTTTTATGTTAATCAAGATCCAAAAACTGCAAAAGGGTTAATTCAAAAACAAGATACAAGATATTTAATTCATAATCCACCACAAAATTATCTTACGCAAAGTGAATTAGATGAAATTTATAATATAGAGTATGAAAGAGATGTTCATCCATTTTATAAAAAAATGGGAAAAACAAAAGCTTTAGAAACAATTAAATTTTCTATTACAACTCATAGAGGGTGTTATGGAGAGTGTAATTTTTGTGCAATAGCAGTCCATCAAGGAAGAACTATTAGAAGTAGAAGTGAAGAATCAATACTAAAAGAAGCAAAAGAGATTGTAGGAAGAAAAGATTTTAAAGGGTATATAAATGATGTAGGAGGACCTACTGCAAATATGTATCAAATAGAATGTTTGAAAAAAGAAAATTATGGAAGCTGTGAAAATAAAAGGTGTTTGTATCCTAAAAAGTGTAAGACATTAACAGTGAGCCATAAAAAACAGATAGAGTTATTAAAAAAATTAAGAAGTTTAGAAAATATAAAAAAAGTTTTTGTGGCATCAGGAATAAGATATGATTTGATTTTAGAAGATAAAAAGTATGGAATGGAATATTTAAAAGAGATAGTAGAGCATCATGTGTCAGGACAAATGAAAATAGCTCCAGAACACATAGAAGACAATACGTTGGATAAAATGGGTAAACCTGGTAAAGAGTATTTAAAACAATTTAAGGATAAATTTTACGAATTAAATGAAAAAACAGGGAAAAAACAGTTTTTAACTTATTATTTTATAGCAGCACATCCAGGGACAACAGAAAAAGAGATGAAAAAATTAAAAACATTTGTAAGTAAAGAATTAAGAATGAATCCAGAGCAAGTTCAAATATTTACACCGACTCCAATGACATATTCGACGTTAATGTATTATACTGAAATGAATCCATTTACAGGAGAAAAATTGTTTGTGGAGAAAGATATGAATAAAAAAAGAAAACAAAAAGATATAGTAGTGCAAAAAGGAGGAAGAAGATGAAACCAGTAGTAGCAATAGTAGGGAGACCTAATGTAGGAAAATCAACACTTTTTAATAAATTAATAGGTGAAAGAGCGGCAATAGTAAAAGATGTACCAGGAGTAACAAGAGATAGATTATATAGAGATATAGAGTGGAGTGGGCATGAATTTTTACTTGTGGATACAGGAGGATTAGAGCCAAATACAAAAGATTATATTATGAGTAAAGTTAGATATCAAGCAGAAGTTGCAATTGAAGAAGCAGATGTGGTTGTATTTATAGTAGATGGACAAGCAGGAGTAACGGCATTAGATGAAGAAGTTGCATATGTATTAAGGAAAAAAAATAAACATGTAATTCTTGCAGTAAATAAAATAGATAATTTAGAGAAACATAGTGAATTAGTATATGAATTTTATGGATTGGGATTTGAAAATTTCATTGCTATATCTGGTGAACATAAACAGAATTTAGGGGATCTTTTGGATTTGGTAATTGAAAAATTTAAAGATATAGAATTAATAGAAGAGGAAGAAGGATTAAGAATTGCAGTAATAGGAAGACCAAATGTAGGAAAATCTTCATTAGTAAATAAGTTAATGGGAGAAGAAAGAACAATTGTAAGTAATATTGCTGGGACTACAAGAGATGCAATTGATACGAAATTTGAATATGATGGAAATAGTTATGTGTTAATTGACACAGCTGGAATAAGAAGAAAATCTAAAGTTGAGGAATCGCTTGAATATTATAGTGTGTTAAGAGCCATAAAATCAATAAAAAGAGCAAATATATGTTTTGTGTTAATAGATTCAAAAGAAGGGGTTACAGATCAAGATAAAAGAATTGCTGGACTTGCTTTTGAAGAAAAAAAGCCAATAATAATAGTTATAAATAAGTGGGATTTAGTAAAAAAAGATAATTATACAATGAAAGATTATGAAAAAGAAGTGAAAGATCAATTGCCATTCTTGAGTTATGCACCGGTAATATTTATATCTGCATTAACTGGTCAAAGAGTGTTAAAATTAATAGAAAAATCTGAACAGATATTTGCAGAATATACAAAGAAAATAACAACAGGTGTTTTAAATCAAGTATTAAAAGAAGCCATGATGTTAAATCCTGTACCAACAAGAAAAGGAAGAGTAGTTAAAATAAATTATGCAACTCAAATTAGAACAGCTCCACCGAAGTTTGTGTTATTTGCTAATAATCCTGATTTATTGCATTTTTCATATTTGAGATATTTGGAAAATAAAATTAGGGAAGCTTTTGGATTTGAAGGAAGTCCAATTGAATTTACAGTAAGAAGAAAAGGAAAAGATGATTAGGAATGGCTTAAAAATAACATTCCCATTTTGTTATAAAATACGCAATGATTCAAGCGTTTTTATAACAAAATATAAAAAAATATTTTTTAAATGTTCTTTAAGCGTTTTTATAACAAAATATGAGAACATTATTTTTTAAACGTTCCTTAAAGAATTAATTATTGTATAAAAATAGATTTTAGAAATCATCTTTTAGAAATATAATAACTAATAGATATATTAAAGGTTATAAAAAAATTGTTATTAGAAATTATAAAAGAAAGGGGCTTTTAAAATGAAAGAAGAAAGTAATTTCAAAGGGATAGAAGATGATCTATTACAAGAATTAGAGGATTTCAAAAGAGATAAAGAAAGAATTAGAAAAATAATAGGGAATATTGGTGGAAAAGCATACTCTAAATTAGATATGACAATAAATATAGTTTTTCTGGGGATAATATTGGTTATATTTTTATTAGAGATGACAATACATTTATTACCAGCATTTACATCATTAGAAATAGGTGTACTTTTGGTCTCTATTAAAATTGCTTTTATGATACATTCACAACAACGTTTTAACCATTTTCAATTTTGGATTTTGAGTTCTATGGAATTTAAAATAAATGAAATAGATAAAAAAGTAAAACAGATAGAAAAGAGAACGAGAGAGGAAAAGATAATTAATAAGTAAAAGATAAATAAAATTAATTTTTGATTGGAAATGAGGTGAATATATCTTATGGAGAAAAATAAAAAAAAGAGATTACCAATAGGGATAAGTGATTTTAAAACAGTAATAGAAAAAGATATGTATTACGTGGATAAAAGTATGTTTATAAAAGATGTAATAGACAGTGGACAAGTAATATTAATAACAAGACCTAGAAGATTTGGGAAAACTTTAAATCAATCAATGATGAAATATTTTTTTAATATACAAGAAGAGAATAGTGAACTATTCAAGAATTTAAAAATATATAAAGATAAAGAGATAATAGAAGAATATATGAATAAGTATCCAGTGATATATTTAACATTTAAAGATATGAAAGCTTTAGATATACAAGCTATGATGAATAAAATGAAAATGGAGTTATCCAGCCTGTATATAGAGCATGATTATTTATTAAATGATAAAATATTGAAAGATGTAGAAAAAAATGTTTATAATAAGATAATGAATTTGGATGAAAATAATCAATTATATGAAAGTAGTATAAAAAAATTATCAGAATATATGTATAGATATTATAGAAAAAAAGTAATATTAATAATAGATGAATACGATACAGCAATTCAACAAAGTTATTTGAATGGATATTACAAAGAGTTCATAATGTTTATGAGTAATTTGTTAGGAAGCGGATTAAAAGATAATAAGTATTTGGAAAAAGGTGTTCTTACAGGAATAACAAGGGTATCAAAAGAGAGTATATTTACAGGAGTAAATAATTTAAAGGTATCAACAATATTAGATGAGTTGTTTAATGATAAATTTGGAATGTTAAAAGAGGAAATGGAAGATATATTAAAATATTATAATTTAGAATATGAAGAAAAAGATGTGATGACTTGGTATGATGGTTATAATTTTGGAAGAGTGGGGATATATAATCCTTTTTCAATAATAAATTTAGTAGATAATAAAGGGAAGATAAAGCCATATTGGGTGAATACAAGTGGAAATAAATTAATAAAAGATTTAATAAGAAAAGGGAATGTGAGTATAAAAAAGAAAATAGAATTGTTATTATCAGGCGAAACTATAGAGAGTTCAATAGAAGAAGCTATGATATATAATGATTTATCAACAGAAAATGAAAGTTATGTCTGGACACTATTTTTATTTAGTGGATATTTGAAATGGGTAGAAAAAGTAGAAGAGAGTATATATAAATTAAAAATACCAAATAAAGAAACAGAAGGATTCTATAGAAAAATTTTAAGGAACATATTAGACGATAAAAATATAGATATAGAAAATATATTAGAAAAGCTAATATTAGGGAAAATAAAAGGATTTAAAAAAGATTTTAAGAAGTTAGTGATGGGAACATTAAGCTATTTTGACGTAAAAGGAGATGAACCAGAAAGATTTTATCATGGATTAATATTGGGAATGATAGTAAGCTTAAATAAAAAATATGTAGTAAAAAGTAATAGAGAAAGTGGATTAGGAAGAGCGGATTTATTGTTAATACCACGAGATAAAAAAGACAAGGGAATAGTAATAGAATTTAAGAAATATGATGAAGATGTAGATAAAGATTTAGTAGATAGTGCCAAAAGAGGGATAAAACAGATAGAATTTAAGAAATACGAAGAAGAGATAAAAAGCTATGGAGTAGAAGAGGTAATAAAAGTTGGTATTGCATTTGAAGGAAAAGAACTTGAAATTGTGAGTAACTTAGAAAATATAATAGATAATTAAAAGATAAAAGATAAAAAATAAAAGATAAAATTAAAATAATATGGTAATTTATTATTTGGAGGAAAAAGAGTGAAAGATATATCTGAAAAAATATTAAGCGAGATAAAGGAATTAAGAGAATTAATAGATAAGTATAATTATTTTTATTATGCAAAAGATGAGTCTATAATATCAGATTATGAATATGATATGTTGACAAAAAAATTAGAAAAATATGAAAAAGAATATCCAGAATTAATAAATGAATTTTCTCCAACTCAATTAGTGGGAAAATTGGATAAAAATAGTAAATTTAAAAAGGTAGAGCATAAAGTTCCAATGTTAAGTTTAGCTAATACATATGGAATAAATGATATAAAAAATTTTAATGATAGAGTATTAAAAATAATAGAACGAGATAACATAGAATATGTTTTGGAACTGAAATTAGATGGCTTATCAATTAGTTTGAATTATGAAAATGGAAAGCTTAAAAGGGGTGTAACTCGTGGAGATGGGAAAATAGGCGAGGATGTTACAGAAAATATATTACAAATAAATTCGATACCAAAATATTTAAAAGAAAATATAAATATAGAAGTAAGAGGAGAAGTAATATTACCTTTGGATAAATTTAAAAAAATAAATAAAGAAAGAATTGAAAAAGGACAAGAAGTTTTTGCAAATCCAAGAAATGCAGCAGCAGGTACATTAAGACAATTAGATAGTAAAATTGTAAAAGAGAGAGAATTAGATTGTTATGTATATTATTTAGTGAATTCTGAAAATTATAATTTGGAAAAACATTCACAAAGTTTGGAATATATGAAAAAGTTAGGATTTAAAGTTAATGATAATTATAAAATAGTAAATAATATATTTGAAATAACAGATTTTATAAAAGAATGGGAAGAAAAAAGAAAAGAATTGAATTATGAAACAGATGGCTTAGTTATAAAAGTTAATGAATATATGTTCTATGAGGAATTAGGATATACAACTAAAAGTCCTAGATGGGCAATAGCTTATAAATTTCCAACAACACAAGTTACTACGAAATTAATAAGCATTACGTATCAAATAGGAAGAACAGGAGTAATAACACCAGTTGCTAATTTAGAACCTGTAAGAATATCAGGGTCAATGGTTAGGCGGGCAACGTTGCATAATTTTGAAGAGATAGCGAGAAAAGATATAAGAATAGGTGATATAGTTTTTGTAGAAAAAGCAGCTGAAATAATACCACAAGTAGTAAAACCAGTAATAGAACTTCGTACAGGAGAAGAAAAAGAAGTAGAGATGCCAACTATATGTCCTTCTTGTAGAGAAAAATTATATAAAGATGAAAATGAAGTTGCCCTAAAATGTGTGAATAATAGCTGTCCTGAAAAATTAAAAAGAAAAATAGAATATTTTGTATCAAGAGATGCTATGAATATAGAGGGGTTAGGGCCTAAATTAATAGAAAGATTTATAAATGAAGGGTATATAAAAAATATTTGTGATATATATAAATTAGAAGATAAATTTAACGAAATTTCTGAAATGGAAAATTTTGGAATAAAAAGTATAGAGAATTTGTTAGAAAGTATAAACAAAAGTAAAACTAGAGAGTACAATAAAGTTTTATATAGTTTAGGAATTCCTTATGTTGGTAAATTTTTAGCAGATACTTTGTCAAATTATAGTAAAAATATAGTTTTTTTAATGCAGATGAGCAAAGAAGAGCTTTTGGAAATTGATGGTGTTGGAGAAAAGGTAGCTTCATCAGTTATTAAATTTTTTCAAGATGAAAACAACAGAGAAATAATAGAAAAATTAAAACAGATTGGACTTAATTTTGAATTTTTAGAAAAAGATAATCAAGATGAAGATTTAAAAAAATTAATTGGGAAAACATTTTTAGTTACAGGAACTTTAAAAAATTATAAGAGAAGTGAATTAAAAGATATAATAGAAAAAAATGGTGGAAAAAATGTTTCGAGTGTAAGTAAAAAATTAAATTATTTAATTGTAGGAGAAAATCCAGGAAGTAAATTTAAAAAAGCAGAGGTATTAGGTATTCCAATTATTAATGAAGATGAATTTTTTAAAATGATATAAATATGAATGATAACATCTGTAGGGACTAACCTATGTGTTGCCCAAATTTTAAAATAATTAAATTAAATTATAATTTTTGGAGGATAAAATGATTACAGTTAATGATATTTTGTCAAAAAAGGGAAAAGAAAAAATAACTATGATAACAGCATATGACTACCAAACTTCAAAATTGGCAGATGAAGCTGAAATAGATATGATATTAGTAGGAGATTCATTAGGAATGGTAGTTCTGGGATATGAATCTACTCTTCCTGTAACTATGGATGAAATGATACATCATGCAAAAGCTGTTAATAGAGGTAGGAAAAACAGTTTTTTAGTTGTGGATATGCCATATTTATCGTATAATGTAGATATGAAAGATTCATTATATAATGCAGGTAGAATAATAAAAGAGACTGGAGCAAATGCAGTAAAATTAGAAGGTGGAAAAAGAACAATTGAAACAATAAAAAGGATAATTGATTTAGAAATTCCTGTAGTTGGACATTTAGGATTAACTCCTCAATCTGTAAATAAAATGGGCGGATATAAAATACAAGGAAAAGAAAAAACAGCTGCAGAAGAGATGATAGAAGATGCAAAAGAATTAGAAAAAGCAGGAGTATTAGCAATAGTTTTAGAAGGAGTTCCTGAAAATTTAGCTAAATTAATAACAAAAGAAGTAAATATACCGACAATAGGTATTGGCGCTGGAATATACACAGATGGACAAGTACTTGTAATTTATGATATGTTAGGATATAATGAATTAGTGCCTAAATTTGTGAAAAAATATGCCACTCTAAAAGAAAATTCAATAGCTGCAATAAAAAAATATATAGAAGATGTTAAAAATGGGGATTTTCCATCAAAAGAGTATATTTATAAAGCACAATCTAAAATAGAAAAAATATATTAATATGATTACAAAAAGTTTTTAGGAAACTAGTTTTTTGTGTGCAACTTATTAATAAAATTATTTGTTATTTTAAAATAAGCTTAAGGGGGAGAATAGATGTATAAAGAGATGTTTCATACAGAAGATTTAGAAAATGTAATTGAAGAATTGGTTTTTAAAGAGTTACATAAGATTATTTCAGAAAAGTCTGTTGAATTTTGTACTTGTAAAATATGTTTACAGGACATAGCAGCAATTGTTCTAAATAGAATACCTCCAAGATATAAAAATAGTATTATAGATAAAATGTATCCTAATAAAAGAGAAGAGGAAAAATTAGAAAAATTGGAAAATTTAATAGATGAGCAGTTATTAGTGGCAATAGAAAAAATAAAAGAAAATCCACATCATTAAAGAATAAAAATTATAAAGGTAAAAAAGGGAGAAATCATTATGACATTGGGTGATAGAATAAAAAAAATAAGGAATGAAAAAGGATATTCTTTAAGAGAATTAGCAGAAAAAGTAGAAGTTTCGGCAAGTTTTTTATCCCAAATAGAACAAGGAAAAGCATCTCCTTCAATAGAAAATTTAAAAAAAATAGCAAACGAATTAGAAGTAAGAGTGAGTTATTTAATAGAGGATGAAGATGTTAAAAAAGATGCTGTTTTTACAAAAAAAGAAGATAGATATATAGTGGAAAGTTTGAATTCGAAAACAACAATATCTCTTCTTACAACTCCAGATATAGATAAAAATATGGAGCCTATATTTTATGAGATAGAACCTGGTGGAGAAAGTGGGAAAGGATATTATTATCATCCAGGAGAAGAGTTTGTATTTGTGATAGCAGGAGAATTAGATGTTTATATAAATGAAAAAAAATATATTTTAAAAAAAGGCGATAGTTTGTATTTTAAATCTACTCAAAAACATAAATTTAAAAATAGTTCAAAATTAAAAGCAAAAGTTTTATGGGTTGTAACTCCGCCAACATTTTAAAAAATTAGGAGAGTATAAAGATGACAGAAAATATAAAATTAATAGTTTTAGATGTAGATGGGACATTAACAAACGGCACCATATATATTGGAAATTCAGGAGAAGAATTAAAAGGATTTAATGTGAAAGATGGATTTGCAATAGTAAAAGCACAAAAAGTAGGATATAAGTTTGCTATAATTACAGGGAGAAAATCTGTTATTGTAGAGAAAAGGGCAAAAGAATTGAGTATTAATGAAATTCATCAAGGAATAGAGAATAAAAGAGATAAGCTAAAAGAAGTACTAGATAAATACAATATGAATATGAAAAATGTAGCATATATAGGAGATGATATAAACGATTTACCTGCAATGAAAGATGTAGGATTAGTAGGAGTTCCATATGATGGGGCACAGGAAGTAAAAAAAATATCAGATTTTATTAGTAGCAAAAAAGGCGGGCAAGGAGCTGTTCGAGAATTTATAGAGTATATTTTAAGGAATAATGGAGATTGGGAAAAAATTTTAAGAGATTATAAATGAAAAATTATTTTGTAATATTTAAAAAACAAATTTTTTATGTTTTGTCATAAAAACAATTAAAATATTACATATGTTGTGTTAGATTATTTTTATTAGGAGGAAATTTTGGGAATTAAATATATAAATGCAATAAGATTAAAAAAAATGTTAATAGCTGGAAGTAGATGGTTGGTAAAGCATCAAGATATATTAAACGAATTAAACATTTATCCAGTTCCAGATGGAGATACTGGTACAAATATGTCTATGACAGTAAAATCAATAGAAGAAGAATTAAATAAATTTAATGAAAAACAAGATATGGATTCATTAATAAATGTAGTATCAGAAACAGTTTTATTAGGGGCAAGAGGAAATTCAGGAACAATATTATCTCAAATAATACATGGATTTTTAAAACCATTAGAAGGAAAAGAGAAAATTTATGCAAAAGATATAGCTGTATCTTTGGATTCTGCACAAAAGACAGCATATGAAGCTGTACAAGAGCCAGTAGAGGGAACAATTTTAACAGTAGTGAGAATAGTTTCTGAAAAAGCTAATGAATTTGTAAAAACGAACAATGATTTAATAGAATTGTTGGAATATATAAAAAGAATAGCTGAAAAAGAGGTAGAAAATACAAAAAATTTATTGCCTAAATTAAAAGAAGCAGATGTAGTTGATGCAGGAGCAAAAGGATTTTTCTATATTTTAGAAGGATTTGAAAAATTAATAAAAGATGGAATTATAATTGAGGAAATAGAAGAAAATATAACTACAAAAGAGTTATCTGGAATTTTTAATTTGTCTAATAGTGAAGAGGAGTTAAAATATAAATATTGTACTGAGTTTATAATTAATGGTTCAGATTTTGATTTTGAGGAGTTTAAAGATAAGTTATCAGAATTAGGGGACTCAATGGTAGCGGTGCAAGTTGCAAATAAAACTAAAGCACACATACATACAAATAATCCAGGACTTGCAATAGAATTTGCGTTAAAGCATGGCGAATTAATTATGATAAAGATAGATAATATGGGAGTACAGCATAAAAGTGTAGTAATAAAAGATAAAGTTGAAAAAA
The DNA here is from genome assembly GCF_030295325.1 of Haliovirga abyssi. Lineage (GTDB taxonomy): Bacteria > Fusobacteriota > Fusobacteriia > Fusobacteriales > Haliovirgaceae > Haliovirga > Haliovirga abyssi. Next base: position 208,221 of record NZ_AP027059.1, read on the forward strand.
TAATGATTAATAAAATTCAAAATAAAGAAGATGGATATATCGCTGTTGCAGATACTATTGAAATAGCAAATTTGTTTTTAAAATTAGGGGCTAATGCAGTAATTGTAGGAGGACAATCAAATAATCCAAGTGTAGCAGATATTTCAGAAGCAATATCTAAAATAGATGCTAAAAGAATTGTGTTACTTCCAAATAATAAAAATATAATATCTACAGCTAATTTAGCAAGTCAAAGAGCAGGTAAAAATAGTTTAGTAATGGACACTAAAAGTATTGTAGAGGGCTATTTTATATTAAGAAATAAAATTGAAAATATAGAAGATTTATTAAATGCGTTAAAAAGAAATTATTCAATAGAAGTGACTCAAGCTGTAAAAGATACAAAAATTAATGATTTAGCAATAAAAAAAGGAGATTATATAGCGCTAGTTAATAATAAAATAGAAATAGCAGAGAAAAAGCTTGAAGATATTATAGAAAAAATATCTGAGAAATATATTGATAATAAAACTATTCAGGTTTCTATTTTTAAAGGGGAAAACGTAACCCAAAAAAGCGAAACAAAAATAAAAGATAAATTTAAAAATATAAAAACAGAATGTTTTACAGGAAATCAAAAAAATTATTTTTATTATATGTATATAGAAAATAGAGATGAAGAATTACCAGAAATAGCAATAGTTACAGATTCCACATCGGATTTGGAACAAGAGATGATTAATGGATTGCCTGTTTATATTGTGCCTTTAAAAGTTAATTTAGATGGAGAATATAAAAAAGAAAAAGAGGAGATTACTAAAGGACAATTTTGGAAAAGTTTGTTAGAGATGGATGGATTACCCAAAACATCACAACCTTCTCCAGCAGAATTTAAAAATTTATATAAAAAATTATTAGAAAAAGGATATAAAAAAATAATTTCTATACATATATCTGGGAAATTAAGTGGAACTCATCAAGCAGCGAGAGTGGCTAGAAATATGATTGGAAAAAATGAAAATGATATAAAAATAATTGATAGTAAAACAGTTATGAGTAGTCTTGGACATTTAGTAATTGAGGCAGGGAAAAAAGCAGTAGAAAAAGAAAATTTTGAACAAATTATAGAGTGGGTAGAAAAAACAAAAGATAAAGGTTTACTTATAGGCTCAGTATCTAGCTTAAAATATTTAGAAAAAGGCGGAAGAATAGGAAAAGCGGCTTCTTTAATTGGCGGGATATTAAAAATGCATCCAATTGTAAAAATAGAAGATGGAGAAGTTTATAGTGCTAAAAAAGTAATAGGAGATTTAGGAGTATATAATTATTTTGAGAAAATTTTAAAAGAGGAGATGAAAAAAGGTCCAATTATAGTGTATAATTTATGGGGAGGAACAGCAACAGAATTAGCAAATGCTAAAAAATTATTTAAATTAGAAGAAAAATATGATAAGATAACTGTAAGAGGAGTAGTTGAGACTGGCTCTGTGGTAGGAAGTCATGTGGGACCAATTTATGGATTGGTAATTTATCCAAAGTTAAATTAATGGCTTAAAAATAGATATGATAATATTATTTTTTAAGCGTTCCTAAGGAGGAATAATGAAAATAAAATTGATATTATTAATAATGACTATAGCAATAATAACTGGGTGTTCTGCTGATGTAACAGTAAATACTCTTGATGCAAGAGGAGGTATTGTTTCAAGTGCATTAGTAAATATTTATGATAAAAAAAATAATTTAATTGCATCCAATGGAAGTGGCCCAGATGGAGTTTTAAAAGTTAATTTAGATTATAATGAGTATATAATTAAAGTTACAAGAGATGGATATAATTCAGCTCAAGGAAATGTGCAGGTTAATTTAATAGGAGCGTTAAGTGGGATTTCACTTGACATCCCATTAGTTAGAGCAAAATAAAAATATAAAAAGTGCCTATTTTTAAAGGCACTTTTTTGTTTACTAATAAAATATAAATTTATTCAGAAAAGAAGCTACGCTATTTTTTTGAAATATGCGATTTTTCAAAGCGAAATTTTTCAGAAGCCAAAAATTTAGAAAAACATTTATACTTTATGGGATGAAGCGTAGCTTATTTTTTGTTTAATTATTAATCTAAAATTTTTCTTAATCATAAGTAATTAAGAAAATGGTTAAATTTTACTCTTGAAAATTAAATTTTTGAGGAGTATAATAAAATTAAAAGAGACAATAAATGATTATGTCACATAAAATTAAATACTTTTTTGTGCCTAATCAATCAATTGTCTTTAAACTTTGGGAGGGTGAAAATATGAGACTGTCAAGTTTTTTAGATTCTGAATTAATATTTGTGAATCTAAATGAAAAAGGGAAAGATCAAATAATAGAAACTATGGTGGAAAAAGCTGCATTAGTTGATGAGAAGTTAAAAAAGAGAAAAAGAGAAATTGAAGATGCAGTATTAAAAAGAGAACATGAAATATCAACTGCTATGGGAAATCATATAGCAATACCTCATGCTAGAATTGAAGGTTATGATGACGTAATGGTGATAGTTGGGATTTTAAGTAATGATCTGGAATGTGAAACAGCAATTCATACGAAAGATAGCATTAAAATGATATTTATGATTATTGCAGGACAAACTAAAAATAAACTTGTCTTACAATTAATGAAAGGGATAATGAAGCTTTCAACAAAACAAGATGTATTAAAAAAAATAAGTAATTTAAAAGATGCAGAAAAGATAATATCAATTATAAAAGATGAAGAGATTGAAGTAAGTGAAAGAATAACAGCAGAGGATGTAATGAGCACAGATGTAGAACCTGCAAAATTAACAGATACTTTGGAAGAAATTGCTAAAAGATTTGTGGTAGAAGAGCTAAGAGGAGTACCTGTTACAGATAATAAAGGAAAATTTATAGGAGAAATAACACAAAGAGAATTAATACAATATGGAATGCCTAAATATACATCTTTAATGGGAGATTTAGGGTTTATGACAGTTGGAGAACCATTTGAAGAATATTTTAAAAATGAAAAAAAAGTTACAGTAAAAGAGTTATATAGAAAAAATCCAATAACTGTAGATAAAAAAGCATCAATTATGGAAGTTAGTTTTTTAATGGTTACAAAAGGAAATACCAGAATTTATGTGGTGGAAAATGGGAAATATTATGGAATGATATTAAGATCAGATATTATAAAGAAAATTTTACATGTATAGGAGGAATTAGATGAATACTTTAGTAATAGCATTAATAATATTTTTAGTTACATATTTATTTATTATTACAGAATGGATACCAGCTTCTACCGCAGCATTTTTAGGTGGAATTGCAATGGTGGGGACAAGAGTTTTAACTCAAGAAGAGGCATTTCATTCAATTGATTTAGGTGTAATATTTTTATTAACAGGAATGATGATGATTGTATTTGTTATGTCAGAAACAGGAGTCTTTCAATGGGTAGCCATAAAAATAGCACAGTTAGTAAAAGGAGAACCATTTGCATTAATGGCTGTTTTATCAATTGTTACAGCGGTATTTTCTGCATTTTTAGATAATGTAACAACAGTTCTATTAATAGCTCCAGTTTCAATTTTACTTGCAGAGCAGTTAGAGCTTGATGCAGTACCATTTCTTATTACAGAAGCAATAGCATCAAATATTGGTGGAACAGCTACATTAATAGGTGACCCTCCAAATATTTTGATAGGAACTGCGGCACATATATCATTTAATGACTTTTTAATACAATTAGGACCAGTAATATTATTAAATTTGGTATTTTTAGTTATAACTTTATGGTTTTTATTTGGAAAAAATATGCATGTATCGAGAGATTTAAAAGCAAAAATTATGGAATTAGATTCAAGCAGAGCAATTAAAGATAAAAAAATGTTAAAATTTAGTTTAGTTGTAATGGGATTAGTTATATTAGGATTTTTGACTCATCCATTTACAGGATTAGAACCAGCAGTAATAGCAATGACAGGTGGAATTATATTAATAGTTTTATCAGGAAAACATCCAGAAGAGATATATAAAGAAGCTGAATGGGATACACTGTTTTTCTTTATGGGATTATTTATGTTAGTAGACGGAGTAGTGAAAGTAGGATTATTAAAAATAATGGCAGATAGAGCGTTAGCATTGACAGGAGGAGATTTAGGTGTAACATCTATGTTGATTTTATGGCTTTCAGGAATAGCTTCAGCAGTTGTAAATAATATACCTTATACAGCTACAATGATTCCTATGATAAAAGAGATAATACCTCAAATTGCAGCACATAGCACTGTTCCGCTAAAAGATATAGGATACGCTTTATGGTGGGCATTGGCATTGGGAGCATGTCTTGGAGGAAATGGAACATTGGTAGGAGCATCAGCAAATGTAGTAGCAGCAGGAATAGCAACAAAAAGTGGAAAGCCAATATCATTTATGAGATTTACAAAATATGGAGCTATAATAACATTAGAATCTTTAGTGGTAAGTAGTGTTTATATATTAATAAGATATATTAAATAATTTAGATTTAAAAAGAGTAGTTTAATAATTATAATAAGCCCTATATAATCAACAGATAAAAAGTTGAATTATATAGGGTGTTTGTTTTTATAGTTATTTAAATTTATGATAAAAGTAATTATAGTGACATTTTTATAAAAATATAGTAAAATATATATAATAAAAAATACAGACAAATAGGAGGGTTTTATGGTTTATTTATTAATAACTTTATTAATGCTTACATTAATAGCATTTGTTCATGAATTAGGTCATTTTACTATGGCAAAATTTTTTAAAGTTCCTGTTTCAGAATTTTCATTGGGGATGGGGCCAAAACTGTTTAGCAAAAAAAAGAATGAAACAGTTTATAGCCTTAGAGCGTTACCAATAGGTGGTTTTGTAAATATTGATGGAATGGAACCAGATAATGAGATGGAAAATGGATTTAACACAAAAAAGCCATATCAAAAATTTATAATATTAGTAGCAGGTGTATTTATGAATTTTGTGTTAGCGTATATTATATTGTTTTTTATGGCAATATTTATTGGAGAATTAAAGCCTAATAATAATCCAATAGTGGGGAATGTATCAAAAGATTCTTCTGTGTATTCGACATTAAAAAAAGGCGATAGAATTATATCTATTGATAATGAAAAAGTTGAAACTTGGGATGATATAATAAAAAAATTATCTATAAAAAAAAGTGATGTTAATTTAATAATAAGTAGAAATAATAAAATTATAAAAATAAAAGGCAAAATGAAATATAATGAAAATGCAAAACGATATTTATTAGGTATATCTGGAGATGTTATTAATGTTAAATATGGAATTGGACAAAGTTTTATAAAGGCAGGAGATAATTTTATAAAAGTTTTTGATTTGACTTTTAAAGGATTAAAAATGTTAGTAGCAGGAAAAGTAAAATCTAATGAAATCGCAGGACCAGTAGGAGTTGTGAAAGTTGTAAAAACTTTTTCAGCTTGGGGAGTATCTTCATTAATATTTTTAATAGCACTTTTATCGGTGAATATAGGAATAGTCAATCTTTTTCCTTTGCCGGCTTTAGATGGTGGAAGAATAATCTTTGTAATTTTAGAAGGATTAGGAATGAAAGTAAATAGAACTGTTGAAGAAAATATTCATAAAGTAGGATTTATATTACTATTAAGTTTGATAGTGTTATTAACTTTTAATGATATAAAAAATATTTTTATAAAATAAGTAGAAATTATGGAACTGAAAAATTTAGAAAAAATATTTAAAACTTTTTCTGATAAAACAAGAATAAGAATATTAAATATATTTTTTAAAGGTGGAAAATTTAGATAAATAGGGGCAATTCATGAATTGCCATTACGGTTGTCGGAATGTGTCTGTATCTACCCGAAAAAAACAAAATAAATACAAACAAAATGAAAAAAGGAGAAAAAGATGAAAAAAATAATATTAGCAGTTTATATGATGGTAGGAATTGTTGCTTTTGGAGAAATTGTATGGGTGAAGACAGATAAAATAACAGAGGATAGTGCTAAAATAATATTCGAAACAGATAAAAATGAAATTGGATATATAAATGGGTTAAAAATAGATGAAGTTCCAAAAAAATCTCACTATTTTTATTTGGATAATCTAGTACCTAATTCTTTAAATAAAGTTTTAATAAAAGCAGATGAAGATATAAAAACAATAGAAATAAAAACAACAATAAAAAATATAGATTATTCAAAAACACCAGATTTTTTGAATAATGCGATATTTTATGAAATTTTTGTAAGGGCATTTGCAGATTCAAATAATGATGGAATTGGAGATTTAAATGGAATAACAGAAAATTTAGATTATATAAAATCTTTGGGAGTTAATGGAATTTGGCTTATGCCAATAAATTCTAGTCCAAGTTATCACGGATATGATGTGACAGATTATTATTCTATTAATAAAGAATATGGAGATTTAGATGATTTTAAAAATTTAATAAAAGAAGCGCATAAAAAAGGGATAAAAATTTTAATGGATTTAGTATTAAATCACACATCTTCAAAACATCCATATTTTAAATTGGCAAGAAAATCTAAAAAGGCACCATATAGAGATTGGTACGTGTGGAATGACAAACCCAAAAGTAGTGAATGGTATAAAAATAATGATGGAGAATTTTACTATTCTGCATTTTGGAGTGAAATGCCTGATTTGAATTATCATAATCCATTAGTGGTATCAGAAGCTAAAAATATATCTGATTATTGGCTAAATATGGGGGTAGATGGATTCAGATTAGATGCAGCAAAACATATAGACGATACAGATAGTAAATTTACTCATGAGTTTTGGTACAGCTGGAGAAAAAGTATAAAAAATACAAATAAAAATGCAATAATAGTAGCTGAAAATTGGACTAACTCTAACGAAATAGCTCCATATTATAAAGAATTTGATATGAATTTTAATTTTGATTTAAGCAAAATGATGATAGATACAATTTCTAGAAAAAAAGATATGGGATTAGTAGATTTTATTAATGGAATATATAAAGAGTATAAAATGCAAAATCCAAATTTTGTAGATGCTCCATTTTTGACAAATCATGATATGAAAAGAATTATGAACCATTTTATAATAAAAAAATATAGAGACTTACAAATGAAACAAATTTCAACTATGTTATTTACTATGGGTGGAGTTCCTTTTATATATTATGGTGAAGAGATAGGTCAAAGAGGAAATAAACCAGATGAGCATATTAGAGAGCCTTTTGACTGGTATAAAAATATGACAGGGCAATATATGGCAAAATGGATAACTCCAAAAGATATTAAAGCAGATGATGGGGTATCTGTAGAAGAAGAAAAAGATATAAAATCTTCTTTGTTAAACCATTATAAAAAAATGATAAAATTAAGAAATAAATATAAAGTGTTAAGGAATTACAATATATCTTCGATAAACTTAAAGGAGAGAAAAATATATGGATATATTAAAAGTGATAATAAAGAAAAAATAATAATTTTATTTAATTTTGGGAGAAAAAATGCCGAAATTAAATTAGAAGATCTATTTAAGGAAAACGAATGTTATGATCTGTACAACAATAAAAAATTAATTAAAAAGGTAGAAATTCCAAAATATGGGTTTGCTATTTTAAAAAAGGAGTGACGATGTTGAAAAAATTAGTAAATGAGAATATAAAAAATTTAGAACCATATAAAGTTCCAGATTTAGATTATAATATAAAATTAGATGCAAATGAAAATCCTTATCCAATGCCTGAATTTTTAGGTGAAAACATAAAAATAGATATGGAAAAAGAGATTTTTAATGCTTTGTGGAATTATTATCCTGATGCACAATCTAAGGATTTAAGAGAAGAGCTAGCAAAAAAATTAAAATTAAAAAAAGAAAATATTATATTAGGTAATGGCTCTGATGAATTGATTTTAAATTTAATGTTGACTTATGTTTCAAAAGGTAAAAAGGTTTTAATTCATACTCCTACATTTGCTATGTATAAAATAACTACGCAAATAGTAAATGGTGAAGTAATAGAAGTGCCGTTAAATAGTGAAGATTTCTCTATAAATAAAGATGAAATGATAAAAAATGTTATAAAAGATGATGTAGCTATGACATTTATAACTTATCCAAATAATCCAACTGGAAATTTATTTGAAGAAAAATCTATAATTGAGATAATAGAAAAAGCAAAAGGATTAGTAGTTATTGATGAAGCTTATAGTGAATTTGCAGGTAAAAGTTTTGTAGATAAAGTATCAAAATATGAGAATATAGCTATACTTAGGACATTTTCAAAAGCATATGGTATAGCAGGTCTAAGAATAGGATATATGGTAGCAAGTGAAGAGGTAATAAATGAAGTGAATAAAGTGAGGTTGCCATATAATATAAATAAAATAACCCAAATAATTGCATTAAAAGTTTTGAAAAATAGTGAGAATATGAAAAAAATAGTAAAAGATATTTTAGAAGAAAGAGAAAGAATGGAAAAAGAATTATCTGAAATAACAGAAATAAAATTATATAAATCTGATTCAAATGCACTGTTTTTTAAGACAGAAAAAGCAGAAATTATATTTAGTAAAATGTTAGAAAATAAGATATTAATAAGAAGATTTAAAGGAGATTTGAAAAATTTTATAAGGATTTCAATAGGTAGAAGAGATGAGAATGATAAAGTTTTAAATATAATAAAAGAGTTGTTTGGAAAAAATTAAGGAATGAATTAGGAACATCTTAAAATAAACATAACAAAAGGATGACAGTTATTATAATTGTCATCCTTTTGTTATGTTTATTTTTTGTAAAGTTTAGTCTTATTTTTTTAAATTTAAAATCTCTGTCTCGCTCAGACCAGTTATTTTAGAGATCATTTCTAAAGATAATCCATTTTTTAATGCTTCTTTTGCTGTGTTTTCAATACCCTTTTCAATACCCTGTTCAATGCCTTGTTCAATACCCTGTTCAATACCTTGTTCAATGCCCTGTTCAATACCTTTCTCAATGCCCTTTTTAATTCCTTTAGCAAATCCCTTTTTTTCAGCTGTTTTTATTGCAGCTTCTTCATCTCTTAGCCATTTTAATCTTGCTTCATAACTTTCTCGTTCTTCATAATTTAATGACATATCATCTAACAATTCTACTGCTTTTTTTATACTTTCTACTTCTGCTAACTCTTTTGGTAATCTATTTTTATCATATCCTTCTGCTTTTTTTAAAAAATTAACCCATCTATCTAACATTGTACTCATCTTTTCATCATACTTTTCTAATTCTATAAAATGTATCTCTAAATGGTCTATAAATTCTTTTCCACTTTCACTATTTATTATCTTATATATATTATGATATTTTTCTTCATCTAAACATCTAAAATTTAATATATTTATACTTATAGTTTTCTTTAAATTATCATAATTTACGCCAGCAGACAACTGTCCTGAGTACAATCTAGCCCAATAATATAAAGCTCTTTTATCAAAATATTCTTGATCAATTACTTGCATCTCTATATTATACCATTGCCCTCTTTGATCTGTTGCTTTTATATCCAATATAGACAATTTGTCATTTCTGAAATTTTTATCATTATATGGATTTTTTAATTCTAACTCTTTCACTTGATCTTCTTCTGATACTATTGAATTTATTAAATCTATTAATAATTTTTTGTTTGACTCTGTCCCAAATAATTTTTTGAACGCAAAATCTACCCTTGGATTTATTCTACACATAATAACCTCCTAGATTGTTTTATCTTACAATAGAATTATAACATATTTTATATACAATTAAAATTATTTTTTATGATTTTTAAAGGAAAAAATAGAAATTGAAGTATAACATTATATGAGATAATAAAAAAATATATAAAATTAAGAGGGGGAATAATAATGAAATTTTTAGTTGTGGAGGATGATTTTGTTAGTAGAAATTTATTAGTAAGGTATTTAAGAAAATATGGAGAATCTGATGTAGCGGTTAATGGTAGAGAAGGGCTTGATATATATAAGCTTGAAGTTGAAGAAAAAAGGAGTTACGATCTAATTTTTTTAGATATAATGACTCCTGAGATGGATGGAATGGAATTTTTAGAAGAGATAAGAAAATTTGAAAAAGAAAAAGGGATACTTGGAATGAATGGAGCAAAGATTGTTATGACAACAGCATTAGGCGATATGGATCATGTGAAAAAAGCATTTAGGTATCAGGTAGAAAGTTACCTGATAAAACCAATTGAAGTATCGAAAATTGAAGAAATTATAAAAGGAATAACAGAATAGGAGAAGAAAATATGAAAAATTATTTTGATGATATAGAAGATAAAAATGAAGTTCAAAAATATTTAATAGGTACAATTGAGAATAATTTTGAAATTGTGATTATAACTAATAATGATGGGGTGATTAGTTATATTAGTAAAAGCGGGGAAAACTATACAGGATATGAGTTAATAGATATAGAAGAAAAATCTATTTTTGATTTTATAAAAGGCAAAACTATACGAGATAAATTTTTGAAAAAGAGTTTAAATAAAACAAGTGTTGAATTCAAATTAAAAAAAAGAGGTATAAGAAATTTTAAAATTACAATTTATAAAATAGAGACTAATAAATATATATGGTATTTTACAGATATAACTATGGAAGTAAAAAAAATAGAAACAATTTTAGAAAGTTTATCATTGAGAAATATAATATATAATATTATGGAAGAATTTATTTTTAGTTTTCAAATATTAGTGGGAGATAAACTAACATCTCTTTACGAAGTAAACAGTTCATTAGAAAAAGTATTAGGATACAATAGAGAAGAATTATATAAAAAGAAAGTTGTTGATATAATAAAATGTGACTTTAATAAGATGATATCTAAATTATATAGTGAAAAACAATTCACAGAAGAAACTTTATTAATCAAAAGTAATGGAGATGAGTTACCTATAAAGGCGAAGTTTATATTATTAGAAGGTTATGAACCCAAAACAGTTGTTGTAATCGCACGAGATATCTCTGTAGAGAAAGAAGTTAAGAGTTTATTATTAGAAAATATAAAAAACAATGACATAATGGTTGATAATATAGTAGAAACAATGTCGAAAATCGTAGAAAAAAGGGACCCTTATACTGTTGGACATCAAAAATCTGTTTCAGAAATATCTGTGAAAATAGGAAAAGAGATGGGATTTTCAAAAGATAGATTAAGAGGATTGGAAATAGCTGGAATTTTGCATGATTTAGGAAAAGTAGCTATTCCAATAGAAATATTAACTAAACCAGGAAAACTAATGGAAGAGGAATTTAACTTGATAAAAAAACATTCTGAAATTGGATATGATATATTAAAAGATATAAAATTTCCTTGGGAAATAGCAGAGTTTGTATTACAACATCATGAAAGAATTAATGGAAGTGGATACCCTTTAGGGTTAAAAGGAGATAATATTTCATTAGAAAGTAAAATATTAGCAGTAGCAGATGTGATTGATGCTATGGCATCTCATAGGCCGTATAGAGCAGCTTTAGGATTAAAATCTGCTATGGAAGAAATAGAGGGGAAAAAGGGAATTTTATATGATGAGAGAGTTGTGAATTCTGCAATAAAAGTTTTGGGAAAAGGGGAAAAATTATGAAAAAAATATTAGTTGTAGATGATGATTATTTAAGTAAAAATCTTTTGAGTAGAATATTTAAAGGAAGTTTTATAGTCGAAGGAGCTTCAAATGGAAAAGAAGCTATTGAGAAATTTAGAAGAGAAAATTATGATATTGTATTTTTAGATATAATGATGCCGTTGATGACAGGGATGGAGGTTCTTAAAAAAATTAGAGAATATGAAAAAGAAAAAAAAGTAATTGAATCAGAGAAATCAGTAATAATAATAGTGACAGCATTAGGCGAAATAGAAAACATAGAAACAGCATATGAAATGGGATGTGATTTGTATTTGAAAAAACCAATTACAATAAAAAATTTAAGAGAAAAATTAGGAGAATTAGGGATTGAGTTAAAAAAAATATAGGAGGATATAAATATGGATGAGAAAATAGGAGTAAAGGAAAATGGAATACCTTATAAAATATTGATTGTAGATGATTCACCATTAATTCATAAAATGATAAAAAAGGGATTGTTGCCTTTAGGTTTTGAGGTAGTAGGAGATGCTAAAAATGGAAAAGAAGGGGTAGAATTGTATAAAAAGCTAAATCCAGATTTAGTAACAATGGATGTAACAATGCCAATAATGGATGGAGTGGCGGCTTCAGAAGAAATAATGAAAATTAATCCAAATGCCAATATATTAATGTTAAGTGCTATGGGAGATAATGATATAAAAAAACAAGCTGAAGAAAAAGGAGTTAGAAATTTTATAACAAAACCATTTAAGAAAGAAAATTTAGCTAAAAGTGTAATGGATACTTTAGGAATGGCTTAAAATGTGTTATGACACTAAAATTTAGAAAGAATAAAATTAACCCCCGTAGGGGTAGACCCCAATGTCATCAAGCTAAGGGGAATTAATGCAAATCAAAAGTCCAACTCCTTCCTTCTTAGCGTTTTCTCTTGGATAAGAGAAAACTAAAGTGCAGAATATTGGGAAAAAAGCATTAAAAAAGCCAAATATCCACGCTATAGGTTTCTCTTAGATAAGAGAAACCGACAACAAGGGAGGAGTAGAGTTTTTATAAAATCCTTAGCTTGATGACATTGCCCCTGTGTCTACCCTAAAATACCTTAAAACAAAAAAGGGCAAACACGGGGGGGCCTACGAGAACAAATATCCATATACATAATTTAATATGGTGTTAAAAAATAATTTAATTATAATAGGGAGGAGAGGAATTTATATGGCTGTAAATTTAGAATATATTAATCCATTTTTAAGTTCAGTTATAAATGTTATGAATGAAATGATTGATGAAAAACCTATAAAAAGTGAAGTTAAAATGCAAAAAACTAATTTTAAATCAGAAGGGATATCTACTATTGTAGGGATTACTGAAGGCGGGAAAGGGAATATAATAATTGATATGAAACAAGAAACTGCAATAAAAATAGCAGAAATAGTAAATGAAGAAGAGTATGGCAAATTAACAGATTTTGTATTTATAACATTAGCTGAGATAGGCAATATGATAGCTGGAAATGGGATAACTGTGATTAATAATAAAAATTCAAAATTAAATTTAAGATTAACTCCTCCAAGTATATTCGCAGGAGATGATTTAGAGATTGATTCCCCAAAATTATCATCAATAGGAGTTAAGTTTAAATTGAGTTTTGGAGAAATTTCTTTAAATGTTGCATTTGAAGGGGTGGAGGTGTAATTATGTCGATAAATGTAGAGTTGATAAACCCATTTATAAAGGGGACAAGTAATGTATTGGAACAATTTGGAATAATAGAAATAAAAAAAGGTAAAATTGTAAAAAAAAATAGATTAGATTCAAAATATCCAGTTACAATTGTTGTTGGGATTGTTGGAGAATTAAAAGGGAATATAACATATAATCTATCTTTAGAAACTTCAAAAAAATTAGTTTCCGCTATGATGATGGGAATGGAAGTTGTTGAAATGGATGAAATGGCAAAAAGTGCATTATCAGAATTATCTAATATGATTACAGGTAATGCAGCATCAATTTTTGAGTCAATGGGAAAAGTAATAGATATTTCACCACCTACTTTAATTACAGGAAAAAATATAATCGCTTGGATAAGTCAAGTTGAAACTATTGCGTTAGAACTTGTAATGCCTATTGGAATTATTGAGCTGAATATAGGATTGGAGATTTAAATTAGAAATAATCATTAAATGAAAATTCATAATTGATGGCAAAAGGAATGTGGTTTTTTAATATGCTTAAAGGAGAAAAGAATGGATAATTTAATGAATTTCTTTGAAGAAAATTATGAGGCAATTATTGTTATGGATAAAACAGGTATTGTAGAGAATATAAATAAAGTTGGATTAAAACAAATAGGATATAATAAAGAAGATATAATAGGACATCATCTTTCAAAATTCAGTAAAAATTATTCTGAAGAATTATATAATAAAATGTTGAGAAAAGTTATAAAAAATAAAAGATATAATGATATATTTTATTTCAGAGAAAAATCAGGGAAAGAAATTATTTGGGATTCGCATCTATATCTTTGGAGAAATTCAGGAGATGAAAAAATAGTAAAAGTGGCTAAAAATATTTCTAAAAAATTAAAATTAGAAGAGTGTTTGAGAGAATCGCACGAAAGATTTTTTCAAGCTTTTGAAAAATCACCAATAGGAATAGTATTAATTTCTGAAGATATGAAAATAATAGAAGAAAATGAAAGTTTTAAAAATATATTAGAGATTAGTGATAATAGATATTTAAAAAGAAATTTTAAAAAAAATATATATGTAGATGATATAGAAAAAATAGAAAACGGTTTAAAAGAATCAAAGAAGTATGAAAATACAAAAAAAATAGATATTAGGATAGTTACACAAAAAAGAAATTTAAGAGATATATCTTTAACCATAAGTTATACAAAACAAGTAGAAATAGAAAAAGAATTTTTTATTTTGCAACTAGAGGATATTACAAATGAAAAAATTACAAATGAAAAATTAAAATTATTGATAAAAGAATCTCAATCTTTAAATAAAATAAAAGATAGTTTATTAAGTAATATTTCGCATGAATTTAGAACTCCATTAAATAGGATTTCAATAGCATTAGATTTATTAATTGAAGAGATAGGCAAAGGTACAGCAGAAAATGATTTGATACAAATAATAAAAAAATCTATGAATAATATTTTGGAATATTTGGAAAATATAATTTTAATGAGTAAGATAGTTTCTAAAAGTTTAACATATAATCTTGAAAAGTTTCAAACAAAAGAGATAATTGATGGAATTTTAGATATAAAAGAAAAAAACATAGGAAATAAAAATGTGAAATTTGAAATTAATGATAAAAAATTAGGAGACAAAATTATTTGGGGAGATAAAGAAAAAATATTAAAGATAGTTTCAGAAATAGTTAAAAATAGTATAATATTTACTCAAATTGGATATATAAAAATAAATTTGGGAATAGTTGAAAATATGTTAGAAATTAAAGTAAAAGATACAGGAATAGGGATTCCAGAAGATATAAAAGAAAGAATGTTTAATATATTAGAACAAGGAGATATGAGTTATAAAAAAAGTCATAGTGGGATAGGCATAGGTCTATCTATAACCAAAACATATGTTGAAGGATTAGGTGGAACAATAGATTTTATTACTGAAGTTGGAAAAGGTACAGAATTTAAAGTAATGATTCCTATAGAAATTATTAAAGTAGGCAAAATAGATATATAAAGTATATGAAAGAGAGATGATTTTATGGATATGAATATGTTTATGGATGAGTTTGTAAGTGATATAAGTGAAATATTAGAAAATTTAGAATTAGATACTATTGAATTAGAAAAAAATGGAAAAGATAAAGAGATATTAAATAGAATATTTCGTAGTTTTCATTCATTAAAAGGGATGTGTGGAACTATGGGATTTCATAAAATGGAGTCGACATCTCATCTTGTAGAAGATTTAATTCAAGATATTAGAGAAGATAAAATAGAATCAAATCAAGAAATAATTGATGTTATACTTTATGATAGAGATATAATAGAGAAATTATATAAATCAATTATGGAAACTGGCAAAGAAAAAGAGATAGAGACAGAGACAGAAGAATTAAAATTGAAATTAGATAAAATAAGAGGGATTAATGATGACAAAAAAGATGATAAAAAAAGCAGGGATATGGCTACAAATAGAGTGAAAATAAGGTTTATAGGAGATTCGTATAAAAAAGATATGATATCTTCTGCCTTGAAAATGGGATTGAAATTACATGAAATGACAATTAAATTAAATAAAAATTCAGATATGCCTTTGGTAAGAGGGTTTATGGTATATTCATCTATATTGAAAGAGGCAAGAATAATATATTCTAACCCTAGTTATGAGAGTTTATTAGAAGGTGAGGAGGTAGAGGAGACATTTGACTTTAAAGTTATATTTACTACAAACAAAAAAATAATAGATTTAAAAAATAGGGTAAGAAAACTTGTAGATGTAGAGTCGATAAAAGTTTCGGAAGTTATTGAATATGGCAAAACTATAAAAGATAAATATTTGATTAATGAAGAATGGGAATCGGGAAGTTTTAAGCCATTTACTCTTGAAGAGATAGTTGAGATGACAGATGAATTTGATTACGAATATGAAGAAAATTTAATAAAAGAATTAAAAATAAAAATTAGTAGTAGTGATGATAAAAAAACAGATTTAATGTTTATGCAGGAGATATATTCACGATTGCATCAAATAGAAAATATTTTTAAAATTTACAAAATAAAATTACTTGCAGACATATTTAAAGATTTAAAAATAAAGTTTGATAATAATATAAAAAATGAAAAAATAACAGAAAATATAAAAAAATTAATTATTTCTGGTTGTGAATTTTCTGAGCTTTACTTAGAAACGATTGGAAAATAGTCCTAAAAAAAGGAGGGTAAATTAATGAAAGAATTACTAGAAAAGTTAGAAAATGGGAAAACAGAAGAAAAGCTAGATATAATAGAAGAAATTTTTGAAAAAAGAAATTTTGAAAATTATTTAGTTGAAATTGTAGATTATTTGGAAAAGTCTAAAGAAGGGATAGTTAGAGAAAAGATAGTAAATTATTTGAAAAAATATAATAATCCTAAAATTGTGGATAAATTATTAAAATTTTATGAAAGTAATGATATTTTTTTGAGAAATGTGGCGGTAGATATAATCTCTCAATTCTATGAATTGCCATTTGCTAATCTTACAAAAATGTTAAATCATGAGAATAAGCATGTAAGGAAGTTAGCATTAGATACATTATATAACACACATAATCCAATGGTAGCTGGATTTATATCAACAGCTCTTTATGATGACGAAGATATAAATAATGTGATTACTGCAGTGGAATATTTAGGAAAGTTAAAAGCATATAAATATGCTGATGATATAGCAGAACTTTTAAAGGATGCAGAAGCTCCATTTTTAATTATAACAATTTTGGGGACATTATCTTTAATTGGTAATAAATATTCATATATGAAAGTAAAAGATATATATCCAGATATAGAAAAAGTAGATGCTCTATTTTTAGCACCATTATTGAAGTTTTATAAAAAATTTAATGGTGGAGAATTAATAGAAGAGATTTTAAAATTAAAATCAAAATACTCATTATTATATAAAGAAGTTATAGATATTGTAAAAGATTTTATTGATAATGGAAAACCGGAAGAGATAGATGAAAAAGGGGAGGATATTTATAATTTATTAAAAGAACTACTAGAAGAAAAAATACCAGAGGCTAATAAATATGAGGTTATTCATATATTAGCTCTTTTTGAAGGAGAAGAGGTAGAATATATTTTAGTTGAAAGCTTACATAATGGTAGTGATATATTAAAAATTGGTGCTACAGAAGAACTTTTAAAAATAGATTTTAATAAATATAAAGATGAAATAAAAAAAGTGATAGAAGATGAAAAAGATGAAAATACAAAAGAGAATTTAATAATTCTGTTAGAAGGTGATAATAATGAAGCTTAGAGCAAATAGATTTAATTTGAATAAAGTAGAAAATAAAGTTGAAATGGAATTCGGTTTAAATGAATTTAGACAAATAAGAGATATAATTTATGATTATGCAGGGATATATATAAATGAAAATAAATTATATTTTTTGAAAAAGCGTATAGAAGATAGAATGGAAATTCAAAATATGAATAATGTAAATGAGTATATTAATTTTCTGAAATATTTTGACAAAGCAAAAAAAGAGATGAATGAATTGATGAATTCAGTTACAATAAATGAGACATATTTTTTTAGAGAATTTGAGCAATTAAAAGTTTTTGGAGAATATGGTATAGATGATGTTTTAAAAAATAAAGGAAGATTTAATAAAAAAATAAGAGTATTATCGGCAGGATGTTCAACTGGAGCAGAACCATATACTTTATCTATAATATTAAAAGAATTATTAGAAGAGGATGAAGGAGTTGATTTTGAAATAGTAGGAATTGATATTGATGATAATGTTTTAGATAAAGCTAAAAAAGGTATATATGATAAAAGAAGTATAAAATATGTTCCAATATCTTATTTGAAGAAATACTTTATTCAAGATGATGCTGAAACTTTTAGAGTTATTAATTCAATAAAAGAAAAAGTTAAATTTTATAAAAAAAATTTAACAGACTCTAACGGATTGCTTGCTTTAGGATATGATTTTGATTTTCTATTTTGTAGGAATGTACTTATATATTTTGATAGTGATTCAAGAAGAAAAGTTATTGAGACATATTATAAAATGATGAATGATGGAGGATATATATATTTGGGGCATTCGGAATCTTTATCAAGGATAACAACTGCATTTAAATTAAAAAGAATGGGTGGTCAGCTGGTATATCAAAAACCAATAAGAGGTGATGAAAAATGAAAATAATGATAGTAGATGATTCTGAAATGACAAGAAATTTTCACGCATATATATTAAGAACTGCAGGATTTGAAGTTATAGATGCTGTAGATGGTGCAGATGCTTTGGATAAATTATATAGATTTAGTGATGAGATTAAATTAGTTCTAACTGATTTGAATATGCCAATAATGGATGGGTACACTTTTATAAAAAAAGTTAGAGAAGATAAAATTTTTGATGAATTGCCAATTGGAATAATAACAACTATTGATGAACAAAAAAATAGGGATGAAGGATATGAGGCTGGAGTAGATTTTTATTTGGTAAAACCAACAGAGCCATCAGTATTAATAGAAAGTATAAAAATGGTTTTGGGTGGTGATTAATTATGATGAAAAAATTTGATGAGGAAAATATAGAAATATTAGTTGATGTACTGGAAGAAATAGATATATATAAAGAAACAATAGAACGCTCTATATTGAAATTTGAAAAAGAGAGTAATAATGAGATAGTAGATGAACTTTTTAGAGCATATCATAGTATTAAAGGGATAGTAGGATTTGCAAATTTGGACTCTATAGCAACTATTGCTTCTTTTACAGAAAAAATATTAAAAACTCTAAAAGATAAAAATGAGAATATAGAGAATAAAGATGAGATAGTATCGCTTTTATTAGATTCAATAGATTTATTAAAAGAGATAGAAATGAAAATAAATGAAGCGTTGAGCAGTAAAGGAGATAAAAAAGAGATATCAATAGATATAGTAGATATAGGAGAAGAAGAATTTAAAAAAAGAGTGTTGGATATTATTGGAGAAAAAGAGGAGAAATCAGAATTAGTTTTTGATAATTTAAATTATGAATATGAAGATAAAATTATAAGCCAAAGTTTTGAAAAATATACTTATGAATTTGGAGATAATTTGAAAATTGCAGAAGAAAGTTTATTGAATTTAGAAAATAAATTTTCTGAAGAGGAAATTAATGTTTTAATGAGAGCATTCCATAGTATAAAAGGAGGAGCAGGCTTATTATTAATATTACAGACTAACGAAAATACAAAAAAAATATTTAAATTAATAGAAAAAGTGGCTCATTCTTTAGAGGATTTAGTACAAGTAGCAGAATATGAAAACGATTCTAAAGATTTTGATTCTTTTTATAAAGGTATTGATATTTTAAAAGGTATATATCGATCTCTTTCTTCAAAAGAAAAAACTATAAAAATAAATAATGATTATTTAGAAAAAGTGAATCGTGTATCTAAAGAAGAAAATAAAAAACAAAACGAAGATAAGCAAGAGGAAGATAAACAGGAAGAAAAAGATAAAAAAAAGATTGCAAAAATTAAAACATTGAAAAATTTTAATAATCAATTTATTGAATATTTGAAAAAAAATGTTATTGAGAAAGAGGAGTATAATGTAGGAAAATCCAAAAGAATAAGTAAGGGATTAAGAGGAAGTTTGAAAAATTTAAAGTTTAATGAAAAACTAGATTTTATAAATGATATTATAAACAGTATAGAAAATGAAGAGATGCAAGAAATAAAAGATAAGCTGGAAGAGCTAAAAAAATGGGATTTTGAAGTTGAAAAACCATTAAAAAATAAATCTCAAAATGAAGAAGCAGAAAAAAAGAATATAAATATTAAATCAAATGGTAAAGGTGATAATGAAACCACTTTGAAAAAAGTAGCTACAAATAGATCGATAAGACTTAGTAAAGATAAAGTTGATAAAATGGTAAATTTGGTTAGTGAATTGCTTACTTTAAAAAATCAGCAGGCTAATTTGACAAAGGATGTATCAGGATATAAAGAAATCTCTGGAAAAATGAAAAAAGTATATGGAAATTTTGAGAGACTTACATTAGAATTTCAAAATATAGTAATGTCTATGAGAATGGTAGGGATAGAAAATTTATTTAATAGATATAGAAGGACAGTAAGAGACAGTGCAAAAGCTTTAGGAAAAGAGGTAGAACTTATTATAGAAGGTGGAGAAACAGCAATAGATGAAGATATTATGGAATTGCTATCAGATCCACTTACTCATATGGTAAGAAACTCTGTAGATCACGGATTAGGAATGCCAGAAGAAAGAGAAGAAAATGGAAAAACCAGAACTGGTCATGTAACGTTAAGAGCATACAATAAAGGTGGCTTTATTTTTATTGAAGTAGAAGATGATGGAAGAGGATTAAATCACAATAAAATATTACAAAAAGCTGGGGAAAAAGAACTTATAAATGATATTGATATAGAAAAATTAACACCAGAAGATATATATCAATTTATATTTTTACCAGGATTTAGTACATCAGAAAAAGTTACAAATTTATCTGGACGTGGAGTAGGGATGGATGTTGTGAAAACGAATATCACATCTTTAGGAGGAAGGATCATTATAAATTCTAAAGAAGGAGAAGGGACAAAATTTATATTAAAAATTCCTTTATCATTATCAATAATAAAAGGACTAATGGTGAAATTAGATAAAGGTAAATATATTTTACCTTTAGAAAATATAAGGGAAAATATAAAACTAAAAAAATCAAATATTAGAAGATATAAAAATTCATATTTAGCAGTAATTAGAGATGAGCCTATTCCGTTAATTGACATAAAATTTTTAACAGGAAAGAGTTTAGGTGAAATTATAAATAAAGAATATTTTTATGATTTAATTCCAATAGTAGTTTTAGATATAGATGGAGAAAATTATGGAATAGTAGCAGATGGGTTTATAGAAGAAAATGAATATATGGTAAAACCTATACCTGATTTTTTGAAAGGGAATAATCTGTTTTCTGGTACAACAATATTAGGAGATGGCTCTTTAGTTTTGATATTAAATCCAACAACGACTGTAACATTAAAGGAGTGAAGCTATGAAAGAGATAATAGTTTTTTCTAATAGAAAAGGAGGCACAGGCAAATCTTCTTCTGTTTATAATTTAGGATATTTTTTATCTGAAAAAAATAAAGTTTTATTAATAGACTTTGATTCACAAGGGCATTTAGGAGTTTGGGCAGGATTAAAACAATCAAAAGTAAAAGAAAAAAATATATATATAAGTTTAGTAAAATTCATAAAAAATAAAACTATTGATAAAGATGATGTTTTTAAAATAAAAGAAAATTTATATATATTACCATCAAATCAAGATTTGTCAGCATTGGATATGGAACTTATGAATGTAGAAAATAATAAAACTGTTCTAAAAGATTTTATTATAGAGATAGAAGAAGATTATGATTATATAATCATAGATACAGAACCAGCTTTTGGAATGACAGCTTTAAATGGATATGTAGCAGCTACACAATTAATAATTCCAATAAAAACAGACTATTTATCAATGATAGGTGTTTCTCAATTAATGAGTCTGTATTATAAAGTAAAAAGTACAATGAACCCATCAATTGAATTTGTAGGAATTCTACCAACATTTTATAATAAAAGGACAAATTTAGCTAAAAATTTAATGAAAGAATTAATTGAAACTTTTGGAAAAGATAAAATTTTTTCACCAATAAGAAAAGATATAAAATTATCAGAAGCACCATATTATGGAAAATCTATATTTGAGTTTGCAAAAAAATCTCATGGAGAACAGGATTATAGAAAATTTGGAGAAGAGTATCTGAAAAAAGCAGGTGAAAAAAAT
Organism: Haliovirga abyssi; assembly: GCF_030295325.1. GTDB lineage: Bacteria > Fusobacteriota > Fusobacteriia > Fusobacteriales > Haliovirgaceae > Haliovirga > Haliovirga abyssi. The sequence continues at coordinate 230,417 of NZ_AP027059.1, forward strand.
GGAATTAGGTAAAGGATTAAAACTATTTTTTGGTGAAATGGAAGAAAATTCAGAAGATGTAGAAGATATAAATAACTATTTTGAAAAAGCGAAAAAAGAAAAAAACCCTTTGATTTCGTTTGCTTATTATTTTCAAGTTATTTTAAAAAGTGAAGATGAAAAGTTAAAATCAAAAGCTTATAATAATTTGGCTATAATATTATATCAAGAAGAATATGAAAAAAAAGCAATAGAATATCTAAAAAAAGCAATAGAATGTGACAACGAAAATATTAATGCAAAAGAGAATTTAGAGGAGATAGATAGCAATAGATGAGTCTAATTCATTCAGCACAAAGATATAAAGTTCTCTAAGATACGATAGTGTAAAGTTTTTGTAAAGAAAATAATTTCAGCACAAAGACGCGAAGTACGCAAAGGTACACTAAGAAAACATTGATACTTTACCAGATTAAAGCGTATCTAATTTTTTTATTATATATTGGTAAAAATGGATTCTACCCATATATAAGTTTTTCTTTGTGATACTTTGTGTTCTCCTTTCTTTGTGCTGAATCTTTGTTTTTTAAATGGTTTGACTTAAAGAAACGATTATTAGCTTGATGCCATTAAGAATCAAAGAAGATTATAATACAAATAGATTAAGTATTTCGTGAAAAGGAGGGGAAGAAAAATTGATTGGAATTGATTTAGGAACAGTTAATTCATTAGTAGCCTACATTGGAGAAGACAATAAACCTAAAATTATATCCACTGAAAGAGGAGAAAAATTTACTCCTTCAGTAGTTTATTTCAAAAATTCTTTAGAAGTATTAATTGGAGAATTAGCAAAAAGTCAAATGTACCTTTATCCAGAGCGAACAATTAGATTTGTAAAAAGAGATATAGGAAAAGAGATAGATTATACGATATTTGATAGAAAATTTAACCCAGCAGAAATTTCAGCTCTGATATTAAGAAAATTAATGAAAATATCAGATGAGTATTTTGGCAAAAAAAAAGAAGCTATAATAACAGTACCTGCATATTTTGATGATAATCAAAGATTTTATACTATAAATGCAGCAAAATTAGCAGGAATAGAAAAAGTGCATTTGTTAAATGAACCTGATGCTGCAGCAATTGCATATGGTATTTTTAATGATAATACAAATTTAATGGTTTTGGATATAGGTGGTGGAACTTTTGATATATCTCTTATGAATATCAAAGATGGAGTTTTTAAAGTTATAGGAAACGGAGGCGATACCAATTTTGGCGGACTGGATTTTGATAATGCAATTTCTGATTATATATTAAAAACAGTGCAGGAAACTCAAAATATAGATTTGTCAAAAGACCCAATTGCAATGCAGCAGATATTAATACATTCAGAAAAAGCAAAGTTGGATTTGAGCACAGTGGATGAAACAAATATTATGATACCGTATATATCACAAAATGATAATGGGCCTATTCACATAAATATAACAATTACAAAAGATATATTTTATAAATTAACAGAAAATCTTTTTAAAAAATTTGAAAAATTAATAGAAGAAACTTTATTAGAAAACAAGATAGAAGATAACTGGCTAAATAAAATTATTTTTGTAGGAGGAACTTCACGTATAAAGAAATTTAAAGATATAATAAAAAATAAATTTCCAACAGTTGAAATAAAACAAGATATAAATCCTGAAGATGTTGTAGCAGAAGGAGCAGCAATAAAAGCTGGAATTTTATCAGGAAAATTAAAAGATGTAGAGTTTAAAGATATATTATCCCATTCATATGGAATAATAAATGATGAAGGAGAATTTGTAGAAATTTTAAACAAAGGCAGAGAATATCCAACAGTGGAATCAAAACTATTTACAAATAGTTTTGATGAGCAAGATGAAATAATTTTAGAAATAAGACAAAAAATAGCAGAAGAGATAATAAGTTTAGGTAGCTTTAAATTTAAATCTACAAAAAAATGGAAAAAAAATGAATCTAATATTGAAGTTGTTTTTAATGTTGATATTAATGGAGTTTTAAATGTTACAGCAATAGATATAGATACTCATCAAAGTGAAGAGCTAATAATAGAAAATGCTTTGTATGGGAACAGAGAAAACGAAACACAGGTAAGAAGAGGAAAAGAGATAATAGTAAAATAAAAAGCGGAGGTGTAGTTTAAAATGGTAAGAAAAATGGAAAGTCCAGAGGATTATAGTGAAAAAAAATATGTTACAACAGGAATTACAACAAAACAAACAAATGGAGACGATTCTTTAAAAAAACGAGAAACAGCAAAAAAACTAGCGATTCAAAGAGCAAAAGCTAGAACAATGGCAAAGAGACAAGCCATGGCAGAAAAAATAGGGGCTGCAACTGCAGAGCTTGCAGCAAACGTGGAACAAGTTTCAGAAAACGGAGAAAATTTAGCTAATGCAGTAGAAAAAATAGCAGCGGCATCTCATCAAGCGGCATCAGCAACACAAGAAGCGATAGGTTCATCTAAAATGATAAATGAAAATGTAAAAGCATCTACAAAGGATATGATGGATTTAAACGAAACTATTAATGAGAATGAAAAAATGGTTCAAACTATGGTAGTAAGTGTAGGAGAATTAATTGAAAATATAAAAGATATAGTTGAAAAAAACAATGTATCGGTAAAAATGATACAAGAATTAGAAGATAAATCAAACAAAATAGGAGATATAGTTAAAACGGTGGTAATGATATCAGACCAGACAAATTTATTAGCATTAAATGCAGCAATAGAAGCAGCGAGAGCAGGAGAACATGGGACTGGATTTGCAGTTGTAGCTGATGAGGTTAGAAATTTAGCGGAAGTTTCTGAAAAATCAGCAAATACTATTAGAGACGTGGTTGATGAAATGAAAGTAGATATTGATGGTATAGTAAAAGATATTAATGAAATAATAAATGATTCTAATAAACAAACTGAAAAAGGAGGAATTGTAACAGAAGCGTTAAGAAAATTTAGAGAAGATTTTGTTGAAATAATTAACAAAACAGAAGAAAATATAGGATTATTTAACGAAATTGATAAAATGTCAGAAAGAATAGTGAGCGAGTCAGAAACGGTAGCAGCTGCTACAGAACAAATGAGTGCGGCAACTTTAGAATCTGCAAAAGCAAATGAAGAGCAAGCAAAAGCTCTTGAAGAGATATCTATAGCTACAAGAGAACTTATGGAGATAGCAGAAGAGTTAAAAACGTCTACAGATTCGGAAAAATCTGCTGAAATAGTAGCTTCTGCAGCAGAACAGCTTTCTTCTAATATAGAAGAAGTTACAGCAACATCTCATCAAATAATGAGTGGATTAGAACAGGTGTCAAAAGGAACGGAAGTAGTCGCTGCAGGTGCAGAGTTAGGGAAAAAAATTGTAATAGAAATTGAAGAAAAAATGAATATATTTCAAGAAAATATAAAAAAGGATTATGAAAATATAGAAAATGTAAAAAAAGAATTAAAAAATAATACAGGAATAATAAAAGAGATAGCTGTTGGGTTAGATGGTTCAGATAACTTGTTTCAAGAATTATCAGACAATATTTTGAATTTACAAGAAAAAGGATTTAATATAAACAAAACTGTAAACAAAATTGATAAAGTTACAATTCAAACAAATATGCTTGCAGTAAATGGTTTTGTGGAAGCGGCTCATGCAGGAGATTATGGAAAAGGTTTTAATGTAGTTTCAAATGATATAAGGAATTTGGCAAATGATTCAGGAGAAAATGCAGATCAAATTCAGGAATTAGTAGAAGGAATACAACGACAAATTGGAAAAACAAGTGTAAATATAGCAGAGTCAACAAAATATACAGCAATAGGTGTGAAAGAATCGCATGGAACTCAAAAAATATTGACTGATATGGGAGAAAATATAGAAAGCTTAATAGGTGTATACAAAAATGTTTTGAATAATATGGAGATTATAAATAATGCTTTAGAAGAAGAAAAAACTGGAATAGTACAAATTGCATTGGCAGCTAAAGATTCAAATGAAGCTGTAAAAGCTGTAATGGAAGATGCAAAAAAACAATTTAAAACAATGGAAGAAATATCAATGGCGATAGAAGATATTGCTACAATTGCCGATGAATTACAAACTGAATAAGGGGGCTCGGAAGATGAAAACAACTAAAGAAGGACAAAGTATTGTTTTTGAAATAAAAGATGAGAATTACGCAGTCCCTCTTATTTATGTAAAAGAGATAATAAGAGTTCCAGAAATAACAGAGCTTCCAATGTCTGAGGAATCTTTAAAAGGGATAATAAATTTAAGGGGGATTATAGTTCCGGTTATATCAATAAGAGAAAAATTTGGAATTGAAAAAAGCATTGAAAATAAGGAACAAGAAAGAATAGTTATTTTAGAAAAAGAGGGTACTCAATTTGGAGTAACTGTAGATAAAATGAGAGGTGTAATTAATGTAAATGAAAATGAAATTGAAGAGAATGATGGAAATTTTGAAAGTGAATTTATAAAAAATGTTATAAAAAAAGATAAAGAAATTTATATGGAACTAAATTTAGAAAAATTAATTGAAATAAAAACATTTGGAAACAGTGCAAATGGAAATTTAGGTAATTCAAACAAAAGTACAGAAAACAGACAAAATATTTTAGAGGTAAGAGAAAAATTTGTAACATTTAAAATAGGTGAAAATGACTATGGTTTTAATATTGAAGATGTAAAAGAGATAATAAGATATATAAAACCAAGGGAAGTGCCAGCAGAATCAGAATATATGCTAGGAGTAATAAAATTAAGAGAAGAAATTTTACCAATTTCAGATTTAAGAATAAAGTTGGGAGCAGAAAAAACAGAAGTAGATGAATTTACGAAAGTAGTAGTAATTGAAAGTAAAAATCATAAAATAGGGTATGTGGTAGATAGAATAGAAGAGGTAATTAATATTGAAAAAGATAAAATATTGCCACCGCCGTTATATTTGAAAACACAAGGGAATGATGAAATAAAATCAATAATAAAAGATAAAAATGAAAATATAACAATAATATTGGATATAGAAAAATTAATGGCAGATGTTTCGGAAAATTTAGACAAACTATCTGAAACGAAAAACTCTATTAAAGAAAATGAATCTAATATAAAAAAAGATGAAGATGTGCAATTTATAATATTTGAATTAGAAAAAACGCTTTATGGGATAGAAATTGAAGACGTTAGAGAAATAAATAGGCTATCAAATATTACAAAAATTCCTAAAGCTCCTGAATTTGTAGAAGGAATAATAAATTTAAGAGGAGATGTTATTGCAGTAGTAGATTTGAGGAAAAGATTTAGTTTAAACAAAAAAGAGATAGGAGAATTTACAAGAATAATAATATCAGAAGTAAAAGGAGTAAGTATAGGATTTATAGTTGATTATGTAAAATATGTGTCAAAAGTTAATAGAAATGAAATTTTACCAGTTGAAACCCTTGGATTTGTTAATAATGACTTTTTAAAAGGCGTTTACAAAAACAAAGATAATAATAGCATGGTTTTAATATTAAATTTTGAAAATGTTATGACAGAAAAAGAGGTTAAAGATTTAGGGAAAATAGGTTCTAAACCGGTAACTAAAAAGAGAGAAACTAAGAAAAAAGTGCCTAAAAAGAAAAAAACTTTAAAAATTAATGAATGATAATATGTAATAGTATAATTTGTAAGGGAGCCCCCCCTGTCATCAAGATAAGAACTGGGCTTGCCAACGGCAAGCCCCTACAGTATTAATTCATTTTATAATGTAGGGGCTTTATTTATAACGCCAAAATAAAAAAAATTAAACCAAAAAAGAGGTGTAAACTAATGAACGAAATAAGGGTTATAGTCGCTGATGATTCTGCATTAATGAGAAGGACTTTAAAAAAAATTATAGAAATGGATAGTCGACTAGTTGTTATTGAAACAGCAAGAGATGGAGAGGATGCAGTAAATAAAGTAAAAGAATTAAAACCAGATGTTGTAACAATGGATATAAATATGCCTAAGATGGATGGACTTACCGCATTACAAATAATAATCGAAGAAGATATATGCCCTATAGTTGTAGTTTCATCCTTGTCACAAAGAGGAGCACTAACAACATATGAAGCATTAGAGCTAGGAGCATTTGCCTGTGTAGGGAAGCCTGGAGGGACTGTTAGTACAAATATGGCTGATGTTCAAAAAGAACTATGTGATGTTCTTTATGAAGCAGCTTTAATTGGACATAATGGAGAAAAGCTAAAAAGATTATCTAATAAGATGAAAACTATAAAAAAAATTAGAAAAGAAGAAGAAGTTTTATTAAATGAAATAGAAGTAAAAGTAAAAAAAGGGGGAATATTAAAAGCTGTAGCACTAGGAATATCAACTGGAGGGCCTAAAAATATTTATGATGTATTACCTTTATTACCTAAAAACTTAAATGCAGCTATATTTGTGGTTCAACATATGCCGCCTAATTTTACAGAATCTTATGCTAAAAGATTAAATAAATATTGTGATATGGAAGTTGTAGAGGCTAAAAATGGAATGCTAGTAGAAAGAGGAGTTATATATATAGGAAAAGGTGGTTATCATATTAGGACTAGAAAAAATTTTAATAATGATTTAGTAATTAGACTTTCTAGAGTTCCAAAACATATGTTTATGCCATCTGTTGGAATTATGATGGAATCAATCTTAGATAGTTTTGGTGAAAATACGTTAGGTGTACTTATGACTGGAATGGGAGATGACGGCGCTAACGGAATGGTAAAAATAAAACAAGCAGGAGGTTATACAATAGCAGAAGCAGAAGAAACGTGTATTGTATTTGGAATGCCACAAGAAGCTATAAAAAGAGGTGGTGCAGATATAGTATTACCATCATATAAAATTGCAAAAGAGATAATAAATAAAGTGGGATTATATAAGTGATTTTAGTTATTATTTATTTTTTAAAAATAAATAATAAAAAAGTGTTGACAAATACTTGGAAATGTTATATAATCATTCTCGCCTTAAGTGGTAGTTCGGAGCATAGCGCAGTCCGGTAGCGCACCTGCCTTGGGAGCAGGGGGTCGTAGGTTCAAATCCTACTGTTCCGACCATATGCGGGAATAGCTCAGATGGTAGAGCGTCAGCCTTCCAAGCTGAATGTCGCGAGTTCGACCCTCGTTTCCCGCTCCAATTATGTGCCCGTAGCTCAGCTGGATAGAGCAACGGCCTTCTAAGCCGTAGGTCATGGGTTCGAATCCCGTCGGGCACACCATTTTTAAAATTATAAATTTTTTTAAGATGGTGGTTGTAGCTCAGTTGGTAGAGCACAGGATTGTGGCTCCTGTGGTCGCGGGTTCGATCCCCGTCATCCACCCCAACAGATTTTAGATACAACCCACAAGATAGCACACAATGATACGCCTGTGGCTCAATTGGATAGAGCAACGGACTTCGAATCCGTGTGTTGCAGGTTCAAATCCTGTCAGGCGTGCCAGTATGCCTGAAAAAAGTATTAACTTGATATTATTTAAACTTTATGCGCTATTAGCTCAGTTGGTAGAGCACACGACTTTTAATCGTGTTGTCACAGGTTCGACCCCTGTATAGCGCACCATTTTAATTTTAAAATTTAATTATAGCACAACATATTGTGTGCGAGGATGGCGGAATTGGCAGACGCACTAGACTTAGGATCTAGCGCCTATGGCGTGAGGGTTCGACTCCCTCTCTTCGCACCATTTTTTTATTTCTGAGTTAGTTGCGAAAGTAGCTCAGTTGGTAGAGCACTTCCTTGCCAAGGAAGGGGTCGCGAGTTCGAATCTCGTCTTTCGCTCCAAAATAAAATTATGGACCATTAGCTCAGTTGGCAGAGCAACCGACTCTTAATCGGTAGGTCACAGGTTCGAGGCCTGTATGGTCCACCATATGAAAAATATAACTACCTATTATTTTATAGGTGGTTTTTTATTTTTTGGATTTGAAAAGATAGTAAAGAGGTATATTTTATGTAAAAGAATAAAAAATAAAAGAGTAAAAGAATAATATGAATACTAGTTTTTGGCGACGTTGAAAACATAATCCATGTAGGGGCAATTCATGAATTGCCCTTACTTGTAATAGCTTGTACACCCAGTCTTTGACATTAGAAAAAGTTTCTTTTCTGAAAAAACATGTTCTTTTGCCGAATGAAAAAACGTGAACAATCAGAACAAAAACAGTCTAAAATTAATCGTCCCATTCAGCAGGTACAATATTTATATAATATATATAGGGATGATATGTCATAGTTCAAATATATATGTGTATAATAATTATAGTACAGTTCTCAAAAAAACTTTACAAGTGTTCAAAAATATGGTATACTTGTTCCAATGTAAATAATGTTATAAAATTCTAAGGAGGAGATTGTATGAAGAAAAGAGTATTGAGTATCGCATTATTGATGACGTTTGTTTCAGCGGTGTCATTTGGAGGCATTTTTGATTTCTTATTGGGCAAAAAGAAAGAGGTTAAAAATTTAAAAGCAATTACAGTAAATTTAGGGCAAGAACCTGGATCAATGGATCCACAATTATTAACAGATTCAGTGGCAATACAAGTAAAAGGATTGACTTCAGAAGGATTAACAAGAATTGGTAAAGATGGTGGAATTATGCCAGGAATGGCAAAAAGTTGGGAAATAAAAGGGAACAAATGGTTTTTTCATTTAAGAGATGCAAAATGGTCAAATGGAGATTCAGTAACAGCTAATGATTTTTATTTCGGAATAAAAAGAGCAATAGATCCAGCAACAGCTTCAGAGTATGCATATATGACTTATTATATAAAAGGAGCTCAAGAGTTTAACGAAGGTAAATTAAAAGATTTTAGTCAAGTTGGAGTGAAAGTTATAGATGATAAAACATTGGAAATAGAATTATCTAAACCAGCAGCATATTTCGCTTCTGTTACAGCTTTTCCTACATATTTACCAGTAAATGAAAAGTTTTATAATGCACATAAAGAAGAGTTTGCGTTAGAAGCAGATGCATTATTATTTGAGGGTCCATTTATTTTAAAGAGATGGGATCATGATAGCAAAATGATTTTAGTTAAAAATCCAAATTATTGGAATAAAGATAATATAAAATTAGATCAAGTTACATTTGTAATGGTTAATGATACAAATACAGCTTTAAATATGTATAAAAATGGAGAATTAGATATAGCTGGATTAAGTGGAGATCAATTACCAGCTTATAAAGATAGTAAAGATCTAAGAACATATAGTGATGGTTCAGTTTGGTATTTTGAATTTAATACTACTGATAAATTATTTAAAAATGTAAAAATAAGAAAAGCTATAGCTTTAGCAATAGATAGAGAAGCATTAGTAAATAAAATAAAAAAAGATGGTTCTAAAGCTGGAACAGGAATGGTTCCATTTGGATTCCCTGGTAAAACTGCCAAAGGATTTAGAGGAGATTATGGAAATCAATTATATAGCTATAATCCAGTAGAAGCTAAAAAGTTATTTGCTGAAGGATTGAAAGAAGTTGGATATACAGGACCAGTTGTAGTAAGTATGTTAACAGGAACAAGTGATGGAGCTACAAAAGAAGCTCAATTTTATCAAGAACAATTAAGAACAAACCTTGGAATAGAAGCTAAAATAGAACAAGTAACATTCCAAATTAGACTTCAAAGAATGAGTTCTAAAGATTTTCAAATAGTTCTTGCAGGATGGGGACCTGATTATTTAGACCCAATGACATATATGGATTTATGGGTAACAGGTGGAGGAAACAACCAAACTTCTTGGAGTAATCCAGAATATGACAAATATATAGAAACTGCTCAAAAATCATCTGATAATGCAGTTAGAATGGATGCAATGGCTGCAGCAGAAAAAATACTTGCAAAAGATTTTCCTGTAGCAGTAACATTCTATAGAAATAGAAATAGATTAGTTAATCCAAAATTAAAAGGAGTTAAATTTAGATCAGTTGGATCGGAAACAGATCTTTATTGGGCATATTTAGAGGATTAATTTAGTTGAAAAATATAAGAAGAATGTTTTAAAAGTCAGTTTATAAAATTAATTTTGTAATGAAAAGTATAGAGTGACCACTTCGGTGGTCATTTTTATGCTGATATACAATAATGAATAAAATATAATATTTTATCTGTAAAAAGAGATTTAGTTTTCTTAGCACCACTACAGATAGTGCTTAAATGTTTTGACGATACTATATATAGTGGTATTAAGAAAACTGTCTTTTAATTGAAAGGTGGATTCAATTCCCCGCTGTTTGCGGAGAGGTGTTTATTTGCATAAGTAATAAAATTAATAATTTAAAAACGGATTAAAAATAATTTGCCATTTTTTATATGATGAATTATTCTTAACGTTTATAATAAAGAGAGGAAGAGATAAATGTTAAAATTTATACTAAAAAGAATATTATCTGGAGTGGTTACACTTTGGATTGTTACAACAATTACATTTTTTTTGATGCATGCCTTACCAGGAGATCCTTTTGCAAGTGAAAAGGCAATTCCGCCTAAAATAAAGGCTAATTTAATGAAGAAATATCATTTAGATAAACCATTAGTGGTTCAATATGTCTATTATTTAGGTGGCATAGTAAAGGGCGATTTTGGAATGTCTATGAAAGTAAGAGGTAGAAAAGTAAGTAGAATAATAGCTAGAGCATATCCTATTTCCTTAGACTTAGGTATGAGAGCTATAATTTTTGCATTTATATTTGGAATATTTTTTGGAATAATAGGAGCATTTAACCGTGGCAAATGGGAAGACACGGGAGCAATGGCAGTGGCTATTATAGGAGTTTCAGTTCCAAGTTTTATAATTGCAGGAACTTTACAATGGATAGATATATTTGTAAGTAAAAAAGCGGGTATTAGTTTACTTCCTGTAGCAGGATATGATTCTCCAGCACATAAAATAATGCCAACAATAGCGCTAGGTCTTATGGCAGTAGCTGTAATTGCTAGAATGATGAGAGCTTCTATGATAGAAGTTTTAAATCAAGATTATATAAAAACAGCAAAATCAAAAGGGCTAGCTTCTAAAATAGTGATTTGGAAACATGCTTTTAGAAATGCAATCATGCCAGTTATTACTTATTTAGGGCCTTTAATCGCAGCAATTACAACAGGTTCTTTTGTAATTGAAAAGGTTTTCGCAATTCCTGGATTGGGGAAATATTACGTAGAAAGTATTTATAACAGAGATTATACAATGGTATTGGGAATTACAGTTTTTTACTCACTTCTTCTAATAGTAATGGTTTTAATAGTTGATATTTTATATGGATTTATTGATCCTAGAGTAAGAATTGGGAAAGGAAGGGAGTAATAGATGAAAAATTTGGATTTTACATTAGTTGGAAAAAATTTAGAAGAGAGCGAGAAAATATACAAGCCGAGTTTGACATATTGGAAAGATGTTTGGAGAAGATTAAAACAGAATAAAGCAGCAATGTTTTTCTTAGTTTCTTTAGTAGTACTAATAATAATGGCAATAATAGGTCCATATTTAAATAAATATGATTTTAGAGAACAACATCTAGATTGGCAATATAAATTTTGGGATAAAGCAAGTTTTGAAAAAGGATTTTTCTTCGGAACAGATGATTTTGGAAGAGATATGTTTACTAGAATATGGGAAGGTGGAAGAATCTCATTTACAATAGCGTTTGTAGTTGTTTTTATAGAGGGGGTAGTTGGGACTCTTTATGGAGGGATTGCAGGATATTTTGGTGGAAAAATAGATTTTTATATGATGAGATTTGTAGAGATAATGATGGCTGTACCAAGTATAATATATATAATATTATTAATGGTAGTTATGGGAGCTGGAGTTAATACAATTATTATAGCAATGGGACTTACAACATGGATGGTAATGGCTATGATTGTAAGAGGAGAAGTTATAAAGATAAAGCAGCAAGAGTTTGTTATGGCATCAGTGGCTTTAGGAGCAAGTTCATTTAGAATTATATTAAGGCATCTTATACCAAATGCTATGGGGCAAATAATTGTACGTTTGACACTAGATATACCATCAGCGATATTTACAGAAGCGTTTTTGAGTTTCATAGGTATAGGAGTTCCTGCACCAATAGCATCATGGGGTAGTTTAGCAAATAATGGATATCAATTATTAGCAGTTGCACCACATCTATTTATTTTGCCAGCACTGTTTATATCGTTTACTACAATGGCATTTAATATTGTTGGAGATGCATTAAGAGATGCAATGGATCCTAAATTAAGAAAATAAGATGAGGAGAAGATTAAGATGGTTAAAGATAAAATATTAGATGTTAAAGATTTATATGTTTCATTTGATACTTACGCTGGGGAAGTTCAAGCGATAAGAGGTGTTAGCTTTGATCTTAAAAGAGGAGAATCATTGGCAATTGTTGGTGAATCTGGTTCTGGAAAGTCAGTTACAGTTCAAACAATAATGAAATTAATACCTATGCCGCCAGGTAGGGTAAAATCAGGAGAGATAATTTTTGAGGGCGAAGATATAGCAAAGAAATCTGAACATGATATGCAAAACATAAGAGGTGGAAAAATTGGGATGATATTTCAAGACCCAATGTCTTCATTAAACCCAACAATGAGTGTAGGAGCACAAATAGCGGAAGGAATAATAAAACATCAAAGATTATCAAAAAAAGAAGCTAAAATAAAAGCGTTAGAGATGTTAAAACTTGTAGGAATTCCAAATGCTGAAAAAAGAATAAAACAATATCCACATGAATTTAGTGGTGGAATGAGACAAAGAGTTATGATAGGAATAGCATTATCTTGTAATCCTGATCTACTGATAGCTGATGAACCAACAACAGCATTAGATGTAACTATACAGGCACAAATTTTAGATTTGATGAAAGATTTAAAATCAAAATTAGGTACAGCTATTATTTTAATAACACATGATTTGGGAGTTGTAGCAGATATTGCAGAAAGAGTTGTTGTGATGTATGGTGGAGAAATAATGGAAGAAGCAGATGTTAAAACTATTTTTTATGCTCCGAAACATCCGTACACTTGGGGATTGTTACAATCTATGCCAAGATTAGATTTAGGAAAAGATGAGGAAGAAACATTAAGATCAATAGAAGGGACTCCACCAGATTTATTCAATCCACCAAAAGGGTGTCCATTTGCTCCAAGGTGTGAATATGCAATGAAAGTATGTTTAGAAAAAAAACCACATTTTTTTGAAATTGAAGAAGGACATAAAGCTGCATGTTGGTTATTGCATGAAGATGCTCCAAATATAGAATCTCCAATAGAAAGCAGGAGGAAAAAGATATGAGCAAAGAAAAATTAGTAGAAATAAAAGAGTTGAAAAAACATTTTGACGTAGGTCATAAGCAAATATTAAAAGCTGTAGATGGAGTTAGTTTTGATATATATAAAGGAGAAACACTTGGTTTAGTAGGGGAATCAGGGTGTGGAAAAACTACATTAGGTAGAACTTTGACAGTATTATATAAGAAAACAGCTGGAAATATATTTTATAAAGGAGAAAATGTAGATAAAATTTCATATAAAGAGTTTGCTAAAAAAGTGCAAATGATATTTCAAGATCCACAAGCTTCTCTAAACCCAAGAATGACAGTTGGAGATATTATAGCTGAGGGATTAGATATTCACGAAATGTACACAACTAAAGAAGAAAGGAATAAAATAGTTTTTGAACTATTAGAAAAAGTTGGATTAAATAGAGAACATGCAAGTAGATTTCCACATGAATTTAGTGGAGGACAAAGACAAAGGATAGGAATAGCAAGAGCATTAGCTATAAAACCAGAATTTATAGTATGCGATGAACCTATTTCAGCGTTAGACGTATCAATACAAGCGCAAGTTGTAAATTTATTAAAAGATTTGCAAAAAGAACAACAGTTGACATATTTATTTATAGCTCATGATTTGAGTATGGTAAAATATATATCTGATAGAATAGCTGTAATGTATTTAGGAGATATGGTTGAGTTAGCTGCAACAGATGAACTATATAATAAACCGTTACATCCTTATAGTGAAGCTTTGTTGTCTGCGGTACCAATAGCTGATCCAGAAGCAGAGATAACTAAAAATAGAATAAAATTAGAAGGAGAATTACCAAGTCCAATAAATCCTCCTGTGGGATGTAAATTTTCTACAAGATGTAGATATGCAGATGAGACTTGTATGGCTGAAAGACCAAAATTAAGAGAAATAATTCCAGGAAGACTAGCAGCATGTCATTATGCAGAAAGATTTTTAGATAAATAAGGAATAGCTTAAAAATAATTCAGCTGTTTTGTTTTAAAAGGTTCAAGGTTCTTTTATGAAAATTACATAAAAAACTACGCCTAACATATGCAACGTTTCAACCATTTTTATAACAAAAAATGAGAAAATTATTTTTTAAACGTTCCTAATTATTATATTTTATGAGAGAAATTTAAATGAAAAAATTCATATAAATTTCTCTCATTTTTATATTATAAATAAAAAAACTAAAATTTAAAATTATTTTGACACAAAAGGATAGAAGTGTTATAATGCAAATGTTCATTATTGAATCAGACAGTGATTAGATAATGTTCTTAAAAAGAAAAGGAGGTTTTTGAATGAAAAAGGTAATATTTGTTTTTTTAATAATTTTATTTGTAGGATGTAGTAATGAAGAGATAAGAAAAGGTGGGACTAGTTGGGATAAAATAAATATTCCAAAAGAAAAAAATTATTATGATTCAAATGGTAGTTTATTAGAAAAAATTGTTTACAATGGAAAAATAGAGGGGATGCTAGATAAGAAGGTAATAGTGGAAGGAAAAATAATAGATTATAAAAAAAAAGAAATTGGAAAAATTAGAAATAGTTATTCAATGGAAAACAAAATATTAGAAGAAAAAATGTTTGATAGAGCAGGAGAAGTTATAAAAAATATAAAATATATATATTCGAAAGATGGTAAATTAATATCAAAAACTATAATTGGGAAAAATTATAAATTAGAGAATGTATACTCTGGAGACAATGGATTAGATATAAAAAAGACAGGGAAAAATGGAGGAGATTTAATTTTAAATATAAGAGAAGAAAAATATGATTTAAAGGGAAATTTAATAAAAGATTATTATGAAGATAATAATGGAAATTTATTGTTAGGATATGATTATAAATATAAATATGATTTAAAAGGAAGATTGGTAGAAAAAATAATTACTAGAAATGATGGATTTGAATTTAATCAAAGTTATGAAACTGAATTAAATAGAGATGAAAAAGTAACATCAATTGCAGAATATGACTCTGATGGAAGAGTGAAAAAATATACAGAATATGCTTATGATGATTTGGGGAAACTTTCTAGTAAAATAATAAAAGATGAGTTAGAGGAAATAAAAGAAAAAGAAGATTATGATTTGAATGGAAATATTTCTAACAAAATATTTTATTATCAAGATGGGAGTAAAATTTATGAAATTCATAAAGAATATGATGATAAAAATAGAATTGTGTTAGAGGATAAAAAAGACAGTAAAGGCAATAAAATTTTAACAATAACATATATTTATTAGGAGGAATTATAATGAAAAAAATAAGTTATATATTAATTTTTATTTTATTTTCAATATCAATTTTTGCCAAAACGAACCTTCTGTTTTGGCATGGAATGGAAAAAGGTGCTAATGAAGAGCTATTAAAAAGGAAAGTAGCGGAATTTGAAAGTAAAAATCCTGAGATAACAGTAACTTTAGAAAATTATGGAGAACAAGATTATTTGGAAAAAAAATTAAATAAAAAATTATTATCTAATGAAGGACCAGATATGTTATGGTTGGGACCTCAAATGTTAGGTAAATTAGTAAACACAGGGAAATTATTAAGTTTAGATAAATATATGGAAAATGATGACATATTTTCAGATTTCGACGTTTACAGAAGTTTAATAGAAGGAACAAAATATAATGGGAAGACATATTCTTTACCATTTGATGGAAATAATTTAGAACTATCTTATAATAAAGAGATATTTAAAAAACTAGGAATAGATGCAAAAAAAATAAAAACTTGGAATGATTTTTTGAAAGCTGCTAAAAGAGCAACGATAGATACTACAGGAGATGGGAAAATAGATCAGTATGGATTTTTAATTCCATTTGGGGATAAAGAGTGGACAGTTTGGATTTGGCAAACTTTTTTATGGGGAAATGGTGGAGAGTTTTTAAGTGATGATAATAAGACACCTCTTTTTAATTCAGGAGCAGGGATAAAAGCTTTGGAGTTTTGGAAAAATTTAATTTATAAAGAGAAAGTAGCAAAACTTTCAGATTATAACAAAGGGTGGGATATATCAAGCTTTATAAATGGAAAAGTTGCAATGGTTATAAATGGACCTTGGAATTTTATGAAACTTCAAAAAGAATTTAAGGGGAAATATGGAGCAATATATTTACCAACTAATGATAAGAGAGTGACAAATATAGGCGGGGAAAATTTATATATTTTTAAATCAAATAAGGAAAAAGAAGATGCAGCTTGGAGATTTGGGAAATATATTCTTTCAGATAATTTTCAAGTGGAATGGGCTACAAAAACAGGATATTTACCAGTTACAAATAGTGCTGTAAATACAACAACATACAAGAAATTCTTATCAGGAAATGATTTTTTGAAAATATATGTAGAACAAATGAGATATGGAAAAATGAGACCAACTATTCCGGAGTATGATAATATTTCTTCTTATTTAGGATACCAATTAAAAACAGTATTAGAAGATAAAATACCTGTAGAAATAGGTCTAGAAAATGCTGAAGAATTTGCTAATGATATATTAAATTAAGAAAGCCGCTTGGCTTTCTTTTTATTTTGATTTATGATATAATATTTTTATTTGAAAAAAATATACCCAATGCGTGTAGTGGTTTAACCATTTTTATAACAAAATATAAGAAAATTATTTTTTATAAATAAATCATAATTTTAAAAATATTCGAGGGGTGATGTTGTGAGGTTAGAAGATATTATTATAAAAGAAAATAAAAAAGTAGCACATGATACTTATTTACTTTCTTTTGTTAGTTCGGATATGGCAAAAGAAATTTTGCCAGGTCAATTTTTAGAAATAAAAGTTGGAGAAGGATTAAACAATCTATT
Organism: Haliovirga abyssi; assembly: GCF_030295325.1. Classification (GTDB taxonomy): domain Bacteria; phylum Fusobacteriota; class Fusobacteriia; order Fusobacteriales; family Haliovirgaceae; genus Haliovirga; species Haliovirga abyssi. The sequence goes on from NZ_AP027059.1 coordinate 247,576, forward strand.
GAGGTTACCAATAAGTATTCATGATGTTATTGATGATACAATATATATGTTGTATAAAGTAATAGGAAATGGGACGAAAGATTTAACAGAATATAAAACAGGTGCAAAAATAAGTGCGTTGGGACCTTTAGGAAATGGATTTCCAAAATTAGAAGGCGAGAAAGAAGTTTTGCTTGTAGCAGGCGGCATAGGATATGGACCATTTCCATTAGTAATAAGAAATAATAATAACTATAAGTTGTTTTATGGAGTGTCTACAAAAAATGAAATAGCAAAAGATACAACATTCAAGTTAGAAAATGATAAAGTAAATGTAGCTACAGTTGATGGAAGCGAAGGACATAAAGGATTTGTAACTGATATTTTGGAAGAATATATATTGAAAAATGGAGAAAAAGATAAGATTATTTTTTCATGTGGCCCAGAAATAATGATGAAAAAAGTAGCTCAAATAGCAAATAAATATAATATAGAGAGCTATTTATCTTTAGAAGAATATATGGCGTGTGGAATAGGAGCATGTGTAGGTTGCGTAAAAAAAATAAAAAATAGTGAAAAAAAAGAGGGGTGGGAATATAAGAAAGTATGTAAAGATGGCCCTATTTTTAAAGGCGACGAGGTGATATGGGAATGAATATGAAAGTAAAATTGGGAAATATAATATTACAAAATCCAATTATGACAGCCTCTGGAACTTTTGGTTATGGAGATGAATTTAAAGAATTGGTAGATTTAAATAGAATAGGTGGAATTTGTGTAAAAGGAACAACATTAGAAGAAAGGCAAGGGAATCCTACTCCAAGGATATTAGAAACGCCTGGTGGTATGTTAAATGCTATTGGCTTTCAAAATGTAGGAATAGATAGATTTAAAAAAGAAAAATATTCTTTTTTAAAAGAGCTAAAAGCCAAAACATTTGTAAATATAACTGCTAATACGATAGAAGAGTTTGGAATTTTAGCGAATAAATTAAATGATATAGAAATAGGTGGAATAGAAATAAATATATCTTGCCCAAATATTAAAGCCGGTGGAATAAATATGGGAACAGATCCTGATATGGCATTTAAAGTAGTGAAAGAAGTAAAAAAGAATACAAAACATCACGTTATGGTAAAACTTACGCCAAATGTAACGGATATAAAAGTGATAGCAAAAGCTGTAGAAGATGCAGGCGCAGATTCGATATCTCTCATAAATACATTGGTAGGAATGGCAGTAGATATAAAAACTAGAAAACCAAAAATTAAAAATATAATAGCTGGATTATCTGGACCAGCGATAAAACCAGTTGCATTAAGATTAGTTTGGGAAGTAGCTAAAACAGTTAAAATCCCAATAGTTGGAATGGGTGGGATTAGTAATTTTGAGGATGTATTAGAATTTTTAATAGTTGGAGCAACTGCTGTACAAATAGGAACTGCAAATTTTTATAATCCGAGAGTTACAATGGATATTTTAGATGGGTTAGAAAAATATATGAAAGAAAATGAGATTAAAGATATAAATGAAATTGTAGGTAGTTTTAAAATTTAATATTAAAAAAATGCTAAAATCATATACGTATAAGGAGTGATAAGAGTGAAAGAATATAAGTTTAGTGAAATTGAATCAAAATGGCAAAAAGAATGGGAAGAACAAAAGATATTTAAAACTGAAAATAAAGATGAAAATAGAGAAAATTATTATCTGTTAGAGATGTTTCCGTATCCATCAGGAAAAATTCATATGGGACATGTTAGAAATTATAGTATTGGGGATGTAATAGCTAGATATAAAAAAATGAATGGGTATAATGTTTTACATCCAATTGGATGGGATTCTTTTGGATTACCAGCTGAAAATGCAGCTATACAAAATGGAGTAGATCCAAAAAAGTGGACGTTAGAAAATATTGAAAGTATGAAAAAACAGTTAAAAAAACTTGGCTTTTCATATGATTGGGATAGAGAGATAGCAACTTGTAAAGAGGATTATTATAAATGGAATCAATGGATATTTACAAAACTGTATGAAAAAGGTTTGGTGTATAAGAAAAAGTCTTATGTTAATTGGTGCGATAGTTGTAAAACAGTGTTAGCTAATGAGCAAGTTGAAGATGGTAAGTGTTGGAGATGTGGAAATGAAGTACATCAAAAAGATTTGGAACAATGGTTTTTTAAGATAACTGATTATGCAGAAGAACTATTAGAGGGACATAAAGAATTAAAGGGAAATTGGCCGGATAAAGTAATAGCTATGCAAAAAAATTGGATAGGAAAAAGTTATGGAACAGAGGTAAATTTTAAATTAGAAAATAGTGACATAGATGTTCCTGTATTTACAACAAGAGTAGATACGATATTTGGTGTAACTTATATGGTTTTAGCACCAGAACATCCATTAGTAGAAGAGATATTAAAAGAGAATAAAGATATAAAAGAAAAAGTATATAAAATGAGAAATGAAGATAAAATTTCTCGTACAGCAGAAAATTCTGAAAAAACTGGAGTATTTTCTGGGAAATATGTTATAAATCCAGTAAATAATGAGAAAGTTCCTTTATGGATAGGAAATTATGTGTTAATGGATTATGGAACTGGAGCTGTAATGGCTGTACCAACACATGATGAGAGAGATTTTCAATTTGCTAAAAAGTATAATTTGAAATTAAAAATAGTTATAACTCCTGAAGAAGATGAAATTAATAAAGACGAAATGACTGAAGCATATATAAAAAAAGGAATATTAATAAATTCAGGTGAATTTAATGGATTAAAAAATAGAGAAGCAATAAGTAAAATAGCGGATTATATAGAAAAAAAAGGGTACGGAAAAAAGACAACAAATTACAGACTGAAAGATTGGTTAATTTCAAGACAAAGATATTGGGGAACTCCAATTCCAGCTATTTATTGTGAAAAATGTGGTGTTGTAATGGAAAAAGAGGAAAATCTTCCAGTTAGATTACCAAGCGATGTAGAGTTTACTGGAACTGGAAATCCATTAGAGACATCAAATGAATATAAAAATGTAGTTTGTCCAAAATGTGGTGGAAAAGCAAGAAGAGAAACTGATACAATGGATACATTTGTGGATTCATCTTGGTATTATCTTAGATATACAGATTCTAAAAATAGTAGTATTCCATTTGAAAAAGAGATTGTAGATGGATGGGTTCCTGTAGATCAATATATTGGCGGAATAGAACATGCAGTAATGCATCTGCTTTATTCTAGATTTTTCCATAAATTATTAAGAGATTTAGGGTTACTTTCAAGCGATGAACCGTTTAAAAAATTATTAACACAGGGAATGGTACTAGGACCATCATATCATTGCCCAGACTGTAAAAAATACTATTATGCCTCTGAGGTTGAGGAAGGAAACAGGTGCAAAACATGTGGAAAAGATTTGAAAATAAAGGTTGAAAAAATGTCAAAATCAAAAAATAATGGTGTTGATCCAAACCATATAATAGCGGAATATGGAGCAGATACAGCTAGATTATTTACTTTATTTGCTGCACCACCAGAAAAAGAGTTAGAGTGGAATGAGAAAAGTTTAGCAGGAGCATTTAGATTTTTAAATAGAGTTTGGAGAATTGTTTTAGAAAATAAAGAACATGTAAACATTGGAAATAAAATAGAGATAGATGTAAAAAAACTAAATAAAGATGATAAAAATTTAATGAAAAAACTTAATCAAACAATAAAAAAAGTTACAGAAAGTATGGAAGATAATTTTCATTTTAATACAGCAATAGCTGCAATAATGGAATTGGTTAATGAGATGTATCTTTATAAAAATAGCATATTCGATAATAAAAAAGAGAGTAATATTTGGAGAGAAGTTATTGAAAAATTAGTGATATTGGTTTCGCCATTTGTACCACATATAGCAGATGAATTATGGGAAGAAGCTGGATTTAAAGGGTTTGTATATGAAGAGAAGTGGCCAATTTCTAATGAAGAGTTTTTAGTAGAAGATGAAGTAAATGTAGCATTTCAAGTAAATGGTAAATTGAGAGATGCAGCAACTGTAGCAAAAGAGATAGGTAGAGAAGAACTAAAAGAGTTAGCGTTAAATTCTGATAAAGTTAAAAAATATACAGATGGAAAAAATATATTGAAAGTTATAGTTGTTCCAAATAAAATAGTTAATATTGTAGTAAAATAAATTGAAAGTCCTCTTTTTTCTATTAAGAAGAATAGGGGGCTTTTTATCATATATTTTTTATTAATTAGAAAAGTATAAAATTATTCAGAGAATAATCTATGCTATTTTGTTAGTCATGATTATTGTTAATAAGTAAAAAAATATATCTAAAAGTAACTTATAGGATAAAAAAGTAAAAAAAGCATATTTATTTTAATAAAAAATAAAATATATTTATTGAAGAAATCAAATATATCGAAAAAATAAAGTTGAATAATCCGTTGATTTTAAAAGGTTTCAAAGGATGTTATGTAAAAATATAAAAAAATGCAAAAAAAGTATTTGACAAAATGTGATAAGTGTGGTAATATTAATCTCGTCCTCGAGAGAGGGCAAAGGACATTGAAAACTTAATAGAGAGAAGTAAAGCAAACCAAAAAAAAGACAAAAAGGTGTAAAAATATAGATTGAAGAGTTTGATCCTGGCTCAGGATGAACGCTGGCGGAATGCTTAACACATGCAAGTCTACCACAAAGGCTCTTCGGAGCTGAGTAAGGTGGCGGACGGGTGAGTAACGCGTGAATAACCTGCCCATTAGAGGGGGATAACTTCTGGAAACGGGAGCTAAAACCGCATAATCTTATTGATAGGCATCTATTGATAAGTAAATGCTATATGCGCTAATGGAGGGGTTCGCGTCCTATTAGCTAGTTGGTGAGGTAATGGCTCACCAAGGCGACGATAGGTAGCCGGCCTGAGAGGGTGAACGGCCACAAGGGAACTGAGACACGGTCCTTACTCCTACGGGAGGCAGCAGTGGGGAATATTGGACAATGGGCGAGAGCCTGATCCAGCAATTCCGCGTGAATGATGAAGGCCTTCGGGTTGTAAAGTTCTTTCAGCAGGGAAGAAGCAAGTGACGGTACCTGCAGAAGAAGCCACGGCTAATTACGTGCCAGCAGCCGCGGTAAGACGTAAGTGGCAAGCGTTATCCGGAATCACTGGGCGTAAAGGGCATCTAGGCGGCCTATAAAGTCAGAGGTGAAAATTCATGGCTCAACCATGTCCTTGCCTTTGAAACTAATAAGCTAGAGTACGGGAGAGGAGGGCGGAACTACAAGTGTAGCGGTGGAATGCGTAGATATTTGTAGGAATGCCGATGACGAAGGTAGCTCTCTGGACCGATACTGACGCTGAAGTGCGAAAGCTAGGGGAGCAAACAGGATTAGATACCCTGGTAGTCCTAGCTGTAAACGATGGATACTGGGTGTGGGGGGTCGAACCTCTGTGCCGAAGCTAACGCGATAAGTATCCCGCCTGGGGAGTACGTTCGCAAGAATGAAACTCAAAGGAATTGACGGGGACCCGCACAAGTGGTGGAGCATGTGGTTTAATTCGACGCAACGCGAGGAACCTTACCAGGTCTTGACATCGTGAGAATTCTGTAGAGATATGGAAGTGCCTCTTTGAGGAACTCATAGACAGGTGGTGCATGGCTGTCGTCAGCTCGTGCCGTGAGGTGTTGGGTTAAGTCCCGCAACGAGCGCAACCCCTATTGTTAGTTACCATCATTAAGTTGGGGACTCTAGCAAGACAGCCTACGACGAGTAGGAGGAAGGTGGGGATGACGTCAAGTCATCATGCCCCTTATGACCTGGGCTACACACGTGCTACAATGGGATGTACAGAGGGCAGCGAAAGGGCGACCTGAAGCGAAACTCAGAAAGCATTTCGTAGTTCGGATTGCAGTCTGCAACTCGACTGCATGAAGTTGGAATCACTAGTAATCGCGAATCAGCAATGTCGCGGTGAATACGTTCTCGGGTCTTGTACACACCGCCCGTCACACCACGAGAGTTTGTTGCACCTGAAGTAGCTGGCCTAACCCGTAAGGGAGGGAGGTTCCTAAGGTGTGGTGAGCGATTGGGGTGAAGTCGTAACAAGGTAGCCGTACCGGAAGGTGTGGCTGGATCACCTCCTTTCTAAGGAGTATAATAGCTTCTCTCTATTAAGCAAGTCTTTTAGAAATAAAAGGACATTGGGAATTGTATAGTAGTAATAATAAGCAGAAGAAAAGAAGAAAAATAAGGTTAAGATATTAAGGGCACACGGTGGATGCCTAGGTAATAAGAGCCGAAGAAGGACGTGGTAAGCTGCGAAAAGGTAGGAGGAGCTGCAAACGAGCGTTGATCCCTATATATCCGAATGGGCAAACCTATACATTTGAAGGATGTATACGAAAGAGGTAAGTGGGTGAACTGAAACATCTAAGTAACCCGAGGAAAAGAAAGTAAAAACGATTTCCTAAGTAGCGGCGAGCGAACGGGAAAGAGCCTAAACCAATATAGTGTTAAAGGATGCAGCCGTTGCTGTATTGGGGTAGCGGGACCGAATCCGAGAGAACTGCAAGGTATCTATTTATGGATGTGTATAAAGTCGAATAGTTTGGGAAAGCTAACCGAAGATGGTGAGAGTCCAGTAGATGAACTGTATGCATAAGTAAAGAATCGGCACCCAAGTAGCACCGAACACGAGAAATTTGGTGTGAATCAGCGTGGACCAGATCACGTAAGGCTAAATACTCTTATTAACCGATAGTGAATAGTACCGTGAGGGAAAGGTGAAAAGGACCCTTGTTAAGGGAGTGAAATAGAACCTGAAACCGTGTGCTTACAAGCGGTCGGAGCATTTTTAGGAATGTGACGGCGTGCCTTTTGGAGAATGATCCTGCGAGTTACCGTTAGTGGCGAGGTTAAGGAAACGGAGCCGAAGGGAAACCGAGTCTGAATAGGGCGACGAGTCGCTAGCGGTAGACGCGAAACTTGGTGATCTATGCCTGTCCAGGTTGAAGCTGTGGTAAGACACAGTGGAGGACCGAACCCACCGTCGTTGAAAAGCCGGGGGATGAGGTAGGTATAGGGGTGAAAAGCCAATCGAACCAAGAGATAGCTCGTTCTCTCCGAAATGCATTTAGGTGCAGCCTTAATTAGTAATCTGCGGAGGTAGAGCACTGATTGTCGTAGGGGGCGTATAGCTTACTGAACACATTCAAACTCCGAATGCCGTAGATGATAGATTAGGAGTGAGACTATGGGTAATAAGATTCATAGTCGAGAGGGAAACAGCCCAGACCACCAGCTAAGGTCCCAAAGTAATATCTAAGTGGGAAAGGATGTGTCGATTCAGAAACAACCAGGAGGTTGGCTCAGAAGCAGCCATTCCTTTAAAGAGTGCGTAATAGCTCACTGGTCGAGAGTCGATGCGCCGACAATGTAACGGGGCTAAGATATTCACCGAAGCTGTGGAACATGCGTAAGTATGTTGGTAGGAGAGCGTTCTGTAGGCCGGCGAAGGAGAACTGATAAGGTTTTCTGGAGGTATCAGAAGTGAGAATGCAGGAATGAGTAGCGAGAAGGTAGGTGAGAATCCTACCCGCCGAAAGCTCAAGGTTTCCAGGGGAAGGCTCGTCCTCCCTGGGTAAGTCGGGTCCTAAGTTGAGGCTAAGAAGCGTAGGCGAAAGGAAAACAGGTTAATATTCCTGTACCGCTAATAACTGATAGTGATGGAGGGACACAGAAGGGTATAATAGCTTACTGACGGAATAGTAAGTATAAGCATGTAGGATGTCTGTATAGGAAAATCCGTATGGATAGATCTGAGGTGTGATGAGGAGTTCCATTAGGAACGAAGTATTAAATCCCATGCTGTCGAGAAAAGCTTCTAAACTAGTTGTTAGCGCCCGTACTGCAAACCGACACAGGTGAGCGGGGTGAGAAACCCAAGGCGCGCAGGCGAACCATCGTTAAGGAACTCTGCAAAATGGCCCCGTAACTTCGGGAGAAGGGGTGCCTAAAGTATGTGAAATTCTAAGCGGATGGAGCAGAAATAGGCCGCAGTGAAAAGGTCCGGGCAACTGTTTACCAAAAACACAGGTCTATGCTAAGCTGGAAGGCGACGTATATGGGCTGACACCTGCCCAGTGCCGGAAGGTTAAGAGGAGGAGTGAGAGCTCCGAATTGAAGCCCCGGTGAACGGCGGCCGTAACTATAACGGTCCTAAGGTAGCGAAATTCCTTGTCGGGTAAGTTCCGACCTGCACGAAAGGTGTAATGATCCGGACGCTGTCTTGACGGTGGGCCTGGTGAAGTTGTATTACCGGTGAAGATACCGGTTACCCGCAGCAGGACGGAAAGACCCCATGGAGCTTTACTATAGCTTGGTATTGGGTTTTGGTATTATATGTATAGGATAGTTGGGAGACATTGATTATATGACGTCAGTTGTATATGAGTCGTTGTTGGAATACCAACCATGTGATATTGAGATTCTAATCTGTCGTGTGTAACGATGGAGACAGTGCTAGGTGGGTAGTTTGACTGGGGCGGTCGCCTCCTAAAAGGTAACGGAGGCGCCCAAAGGTTCCCTCAGGCTGTATGGAAAGCAGCCAAAGAGTGTAAAGGCATAAGGGAGCTTGACTGTGAGACAGACATGTCGAGCAGGGTCGAAAGACGGGCTTAGTGATCCGGTGGTTCTGAATGGAAAGGCCATCGCTCAACGGATAAAAGCTACCCTGGGGATAACAGGCTAATTCTGCCCGAGAGTCCATATCGACGGCAGAGTTTGGCACCTCGATGTCGGCTCATCGCATCCTGGGGCTGGAGAAGGTCCCAAGGGTTGGGCTGTTCGCCCATTAAAGCGGTACGTGAGCTGGGTTCAAAACGTCGTGAGACAGTTTGGTCCCTATCCGCTGCGGGCGCAGGAATATTGAAGAGAGCTGTCCTTAGTACGAGAGGACCGGGATGGACAAACCGCTGATGTACCAGTTGTTACGCCAGTAGCATAGCTGGGTAGTTACGTTTGGACAGGATAAACGCTGAAAGCATCTAAGCGTGAAGCCCCCTTTAAGATAAGTATTCCTATAGCGTATGCTAGTAAGGCTCCTTCGAGACTAGGAGGTCGATAGGTTAGGGGTGTAAGTGTAGTGATACATTTAGCTGACTAATACTAATCAGCCGAGGTCTTAACCTTTAAATAGTTTCTTTGATTAAAACTGCTTGTAATATTACTATACAATTTTGAATCTCTTTTTAAAAAAAGAATATTAAAGAATTGTTTAAAGAGTAAGGTAACTTTATTTTTAAACGTTCATAAACCAATTATTATTTAGCTTGGTGGGTATAGCTAAAGGGGTACACCCAGTTTACATTTCGAACCTGGTAGTTAAGCCTTTATGCGCCGAAAGTACTTGACTGGTAGCGGTCTGGGAGGATAGGTCCCTGCCAAGCTTTAATTTATACATACTGGTTTCCCTGATAGCTCAGTTGGTAGAGCAGGTGGCTGTTAACCACCTTGTCACTGGTTCGAATCCGGTTCAGGGAGCCATTATTATTTAGTTATTATATATTTTTTAGATTAGATATTAAACCAATTATTATTTAGCTTGGTGGGTATAGCTAAAGGGGTACACCCAGTTTACATTTCGAACCTGGTAGTTAAGCCTTTATGCGCCGAAAGTACTTGACTGGTAGCGGTCTGGGAGGATAGGTCCTTGCCAAGCTTTAATATATTATAGATATATTTTATGGTTCTGAGAGCCATTTTTTTATTTTTTGAAAAATTTTATAATTATTAAATTAAAAGTAGGAGGAAAAGAAATGGAAATGAAAGATTTAATAAATGAAATAAATGATTTGTCTAGGAAATCAAAAAGTATAGGATTAACTTCTCAAGAGAAGAAAAAGCAAAAAAAGTTAAGAGAGGAATATTTAGAAATATTTAGAAATAATTTTAGAAACCATTTAGATAGGATAAAAATAGTAGATGTAGAAGAAACCAGATAATTATTTTAAATTATTTGGTTTCTTTTATAATAGGAAAGCATAGAATTGATTTAAGAATATCTTAAAAATAACATTTCTATTTTGTAAAACATGAAATTATTTAAATGGTTTTCATAAAAAAATAAAAAAACTTCATTCAGGACAATATCATGCTATTTCAAGTCATAAATATATCTGTTTAGGCAATAAAAATAACGTTTCAAGCCATTTAAGCCATTTGACATTAAAATAAAAAAAGTATAAAATAAAAAATAAGAAAATAAATAAAAAAGGAGTGGTTTAAAATGGATATGTTTTTTTTCTTTATATTATTAGGAATGTCATTTTTTTTCTTGATTTTAGGGGTATATTTACTTAGAAAGAAACCTTTAATAGCAAAGGGAGGAGTATTTGTATCAATTGTAAGCTTGTGCTTTTTTCCTACAGTTATAAAAAATATAATAGAAAGTTATGAATATGGTGGAGTGTATTTTAAAATAATAGGTTTGGTATTTATATTATTTTATATATGGCTTATATTTATTTTGATTAAGTCATACGGAGATATAGTAGTGTTTAACAGTAAAGAAGAGGAGTTATATAAATCTGTATATAATTCATTAGAAAATTTAGGAATAGAATTTGAAGAAAATAGAGGTAAAATAATATCTAATCAAAATAAAATAGAGCTTAAATTAAATCATAGTAGTTTTTTTAAAATAACAAACTTATATATAAAAAGTGATGAGAAATTTAAAAATGTGTTTTCTTCTGAGATAAAAAAAGAGATGAAAGATATTAGACTTTCTAAAATTTCACCAGGAAGCGTTACATATATAATAGGAGGAGTATTTCTTATTACTATTTTAACTTTATGGATAATTTAAGGAAATAAAATCATAAAACAATTAAAACCTGACTCTGTGAAGAAATCCAAATATATAGTCCAATTTTTTACAGTATAGTTACTTGGAAAAGTCATGTTGAACGTATAGGAGTGATGGTGATTTTTCATAATCTATATGTAGTGAAGGTGGAGGAATATATCGAAATTCTCTAACGGATTCAGGTGGAAATATCCTTTAAAAATAAAGATTGAATATTCAATCTTTATTTTTTTTTGAAGGAAATATTAAAAATTATCGTATAATGTTATTGTGATACTTTATATAGATAATTTAATAAAATCAAAGTCAAAGTCGATTTTATACCATTTAAGGGGGAGATTAGTATGGCTAAAGAAATTTTTATGTTTGAAGAGGGTAATAAAGAATTAAAAGCATTGTTAGGTGGAAAGGGAGCAAATTTATCTGAAATGACTAGAATTGGGTTGCCTGTTCCTTATGGATTTATAATTACTTCAGAAGTTTGTGTTGATTATATGAAACAAGGAGAAGAGGTAGTAGAAAAACTAAAGGATGATATATTAGAATCTCTTATAAAAGTTGAAGATAAAGTTGGAAAAAGTTTTGCTGCTTCGGAAAATACATTATTAGTATCTGTTCGTTCTGGTGCTAAAATTTCAATGCCTGGCATGATGGATACAATACTTGATTTAGGATTAAATGATAATAATGTAGAGGGATTTTCAGAACAATTTAATGATAGAAGATTTGCATATGACTGTTACAGAAGACTTATACAAATGTTTGGAAATGTAGTAATGGGAATAGAACATGATAGATTTGAAGAAGTTTTAACGGCTATAAAAAAAGAGAAAAAAATTAAATATGATATAGAATTTTCAATTGAAGATTTGAAAAATATTATAGTTGAATATAAAAAATTGGTTAAAAATGCAACAGGTAGAGAATTCCCACAAGATCCTTATGAACAATTATTTATGGCAATAAAATCAGTTTTTGAATCTTGGAACAATAAAAGAGCTATAACATATAGAAAACTTAATAATATACCAGATGACTTGGGAACAGCTGTAAATATTCAAATGATGGTGTATGGGAATAAAAATGATATTTCAGCAACAGGAGTTGCTTTTAGTCGTTCACCATCTACAGGAGAGAAAAAATTATATGGAGAATATTTAAAAAATGCACAAGGTGAAGATGTAGTGGCTGGAATAAGAACCCCTAGAGAAATAAATGAAATGGAAAAGGAATTTCCAGGTATATATAATCAATTAAAAGGAATATCACAAAAATTAGAGTTACATTATAAAGATGTACAAGATATGGAATTTACGGTAATGGATGGAAAATTATATATGTTACAAACAAGAAATGGGAAAAGGACAGCAGATGCAGCAATAAAAGTGGCTGTAGATTTTGTAAAAGAGGGGATAATTGACAAAAAAAATGCAATAAGGAGAATTGATCCAGAACTATTAATAAAGATAATGCATAGTAGAATTTCTCCAAACGCTAAGAAAATAAATAGAGTTATTGCAAAAGGGTTGCCAGCTTCTCCAGGGGCTGCAATTGGAGAGGTTGTATTTACAGCAGATAAAGCAGAACTTTTGGGAAAAAAGGGAAAAAAAGTTATCTTGGTAAGAATAGAAACCACGCCTGATGATATAAATGGGTTAGCTCAGGCAGAGGGGATATTAACAGCTAGAGGTGGGATGACTTCTCATGCAGCAGTTGTGGCAAGAGGAATGGGAAAACCTTGTGTAGCTGGATGTAATGAACTTGAAATAGACTTAAAAGAAAAAATAGCAAAAGTTGGGGATGTAACTTTTAAATCAGGAGATATAATAACATTAGATGGAGGAAGTGGTGAACTGTATTTAGGAGAAGTAGCAACAATAGAGCCAAATTTAAGTGAAGAAGCAAAATTATTATTAGAATGGGCAGATGAATTTAGGAAATTAGGTGTAATGGCAAATGCAGATACTCCATTTGATGCAAAAAAAGCAAGAAGCAATGGAGCAGAAGGTATTGGACTTTGTAGGACAGAGCATATGTTTTTTGAAAAAGAAAGACTTGAATTTGTACAAAAAATGATTATGGCTGGAAGCAAAAAAGATAGGATAAAATATTTAGATGAATTAGAAAAATTTCAAATAAAAGATTTTCAAGGAATATTTGAGGCTATGGATGGACTTAGTGTAACAATAAGATTATTAGATCCTCCTTTACATGAATTTTTACCTAAGAAAGATAAAATAAAAGATCAAATAGGATTTGAATTAAAAAGGCATAATATTGATAAAGTTAAATATTTAGAAAAGATGTTAAAAAAATTAGATGCTTTGCAAGAAGTAAATCCGATGTTAGGGCATAGAGGAGTTAGATTAGGAATAGTTTATAAAGAGATTTATGAAATGCAGATAAGAGCAATATTTATAGCATTAATAAAAAGACCAGATATAAAAATAAAGTTAGGAATAATGGTTCCGTTAGTGGCAGATATAAATGAATTTACAGTAATTAAAGATTTGGCAAAGAGAATAGAATTAGAAGAGATACCACATTCAGGAAGAAAGATAGAGTATGAGATAGGAACAATGATAGAATTACCAAGAGCATGTATGGTAGCAGACGAAATTGGGAAAGAAGCTGAATTTTTCTCTTTTGGAACTAATGACTTGACTCAAACTACTTTTGGATTTAGTAGGGATGATGCAGAAGGAAAATTTTTACATTATTATTTGGAAAATAAAATATTAGAAAGAGATCCATTTCAAACTATAGATGTGAAAGGCGTAGGAGCATTAATGAAAATAGCAATAGAAAAAGGCAGAAATATTAAAACTGATATAAAAATAGGAGTTTGTGGAGAACATGGTGGAGATATAGAATCAATTGATTTTTTTAATGAAATAGGATTAGATTATGTGAGCTGTTCTCCATATAGAGTACCAGTAGCTAGATTGTCAGCAGCGAGAGCAGAAATAGGTTAGAATTAATAAAAGTGAGGATTATTCCTCACTTTTATTAATATATATATATTAAAGTCGATAATATTAGTATAGTTTATAATAAAACTTGATTTTTAAGAGTTTATTTATTATAATTAAAATAGAAAAGTGTATTTAATGGAATGAAGTATAGCTTTTTTTATTTAATAATAAAGTATAAATTTGTTCAGAAAATAAGCTACGCCGTTTTTTTAATATACGATTTTTTAAGGCTAAAGTTTTTAGTAGCCAAAATTTTAGAAAAATATTCACACTCTACCAGATGAAGCATAGCTTATTTTTTAGTGGTTAGGAAAATATAAATTTATTCAGAAAATAAGCTACGCCATTTTTTTGAAATATGCGATTTTTCAAAGCAAAATTTTTCAGAAACCAAAATTTTAGAAAAATATTTATGTTTTACGAGATGAAGCGTAGCTTATTTTTTTAGTAATTATAGCTAGAGTCATAAAAAAATAGGAGGTGGCAATTATGAAAAATGAAAAGAAATTTGTAGAAGTTTTATCAGAAGTTATAAAACAATTAATAGGCCCTTCTCATGAGAATTTGAAAACAGTAGAGACTCATATAGTTGAAAATTTAACAAAAAAAGGTTATGAACTAGAAGAAATTTCTGAGATGTTAGATGAAATCTTTGAATCTATGAATATTTCAAGAGCTAAAGATTTTAAAATTAGGATGATTCATCCTTTAGAGGTAGAGAATTTAACACCAGAAGCTAGAAGCTATCTGTTTGATTTACGTTCAAGTGAAGTAATTGATGATGAGAAATTTGAAGAGCTATTAAATGAAACAATAGCAGTTGATTTTAAAGTGGGAATAAATTCTTTAAAAACATTATTAAGTAGAAAAGGAATAATTGTAAATAAAATAATAAATTGAGGTGGAAATATTGGTAAAAAGATTAGTGATTGTGGAATCACCAGCAAAAGCACATACAATAAAAAAAATATTAGGTAAAAATTATGAAGTAACTGCTTCTTATGGGCATATTAGAGATTTGCCAAAAACTAAATTGGGAGTGGATATTGAAAATAATTTTGAACCTTCTTACATTACAATAAAAGGTAAAGGGAAAGTTATAGCTGAATTAAAGAAAAAAGCTAAAAAAGTTGATCAAGTGTATCTTGCTTCCGATCCAGATAGGGAGGGAGAAGCTATAGCTTGGCATATCTATAATGCTTTAAAATTAAAAGATAAAAATATAAGGGTTGAATTTAATGAAATAACTAAAGAAGCAATAAAAAATGCTGTGAAAAATCCAAAACCAATAGATGAAAAAAAAGTAAATTCACAGCAGACTAGAAGAATATTAGACAGAATTGTGGGATATAAAATAAGTCCTTTACTTTGGAAAATATTAAGCCCTCATGCAAGTGCCGGTAGAGTACAATCAGTGGCATTAAAATTAATATGTGATTTAGAGAGAAAGATAAAAGCATTTATTCCAGAAAAATTTTGGGAAGTTTCAGGAATTTTTAATAAAAAATTAAAATTAGAAATTTATAAAATAGATAAAAAAAGAGTAAAAAAGATTAAAGATATTAAAGTTGTAGAAAAGCTAAAAAAAGAAATAATAAATAAAGAGTTTGAAGTTATAACAGCAAAAGTTAAGAAAAAGAGTAAAAGAGCACCTTTTCCTTTAAAAACAAGTACATTGCAACAATTAGCTTCATCCTATTTAGGATTTACAGCTTCGAGAACCATGGGAATAGCTCAAAGTTTGTATGAAGGTGTAAGCATTGGTGGTTCATATGTTGGTTTGATTACATACATGAGAACAGATTCTAGTAGAATATCAAAGGAAGCAAAAGAAGCTGCACAAGAATATATTAAAAATATATTTGGAGAAAAATATGTTGGCGATTATGTGCCACAAAAATCAAAAGGGAAAATACAAGATGCTCATGAGGCAGTAAGGCCAACTGATGTAAATAGAAGTCCAGAATTAATAAAAGACAGTTTAAATAAAGATCAATATAAGTTGTATAAGTTAATTTGGGAAAGATTTTTAATATCGCAATTTTCAAATATGGAATATGAGCAATTTGAATTAGTTTCAGAGTATGAGAAATACCAATTTAGAGGAACGGTTAATAGAATACTATTTGATGGTTATTATAAGTTATTTAAGGAAAATGATGAAGATAGTTATGGCGGGGATTTTCCAGAGATAAAAGAGGGAGATAAATTATTATTAGATAAGTTAGATATAACAGAAGGAATTACAAAACCACCAGCAAGATTAACAGAATCTTCGCTTATAAAAAAGCTAGAAACAGATGGAATAGGTAGACCTTCTACGTATGCAGCTATAATTGAAACATTAAAAAAGAGAGAATATGTAATTTTAACTAAAAAATCTTTTATTCCAACAGAATTTGGATTTGAAGTTGAGGAGATATTGGAAAAATATTTTCCTACTGTTATGGATATAAAATTCACAGCAAAAATGGAAAAAGAACTTGATGAGATAGAAGATGGAAATTTAGAATGGAAAAAAGTATTAGGAGATTTTTATGGAGAATTAAAAGAATATTTAGAAGGATATAATAAAGAAATAAGCAAAATATTAAATCAAGATATATATTCTGATCTGATTTGTAAAAAATGTGGTGGAAAAATGTTGTTAAAAACAGGTAGATTTGGAAAATATCTTGAATGTGAAAATTATGAAGAGGATAAAGAGAGAGTATCAATTCCTAAAAGTATAAAAATAACAAAAGAAGAAATGGAATTAGGCGAGATAAAGATTGCAGATAGGTTAAGTGTGGTAGTAAAGGAAAAAGCAGGGATAGAAACAGATGTTGTTTGTAAAAAATGTGGTGGGAAAATGATTGTTAAAACAGGTAGATATGGGAAATATCTTGAATGTGAGAATTATGCAGAAGATAAAGAGAGAGTATCAATTCCTAAAGGTATAGAATTGATTGAAGAAGATGGAATTATAAAGATAAAAGAGCAGATGGCAAAATTAGATGCAGAAGATGAAGCGGCTTTGAAGGAAGTAGGGCCGTGTGATAAATGTGGAAGTCCTATGATTGTAAAAATGGGGAGATATGGGAAATTTTTGGCTTGTTCAAATTATCCTGAGTGTAAAAATATAAAGAAGTATCCGAAGAAATAATTTATTATTAATAATGGTAAATTTGTGATTAAAAGATAAAAGATAATAAATAATAAATAATAAAATAATAAAATTAAATTATAAAAACAGAATAATATAGGAGTTGTAGGGGCGAGGTTTTCTCGCCTAAGGCATGTTATATTGAATTGATATTTTGTTTTGGATTGGAAGATATATTCGCCTTTGGGCGAACTACTTTTTTCTTGATAAAAAAGGAGCAAAAAATCAAGTGCTAATGCTCCAAGTTATAATTTTCTAAGATGAAGTTTTTCTACAACTGCCAAACTCGCTGCGCTCAGACAGTGGCAGTCGCTTAACGGAAAATTCATCAAGAAAATTTATAACTTTACGCAAATGCACGGGGAATCAAAAGATTAAAAGATAAAAGATAAAAGATAAAAGATAAAAGATAAAAGATAAAAGATAAAATAATAAAATTAAATTATTAAAAAATGAAGGGTGGTAGAATAACATAGAAGAGGTAATAGTTGTAGGAGCGGGATTGGCAGGAAGTGAAGCAGCATATCAATTGGCAAAAAGAGGAATAAAAGTAAAGCTTTATGAGATGAAACCTATTAAATATACAGAAGTGCATAAAAGTGAAAATTTTGCGGAGCTTGTTTGTAGCAATTCTTTAGGGTCTAATTTATTAACAAGTGCTTCGGGATTGATGAAAGAAGAATTGAGATATTTTGATTCATTTTTAATAGATATAGCTGATAAGGTGAAAGTTCCTGCGGGGCAGGCTTTAGCTGTAGATAGAGAAGGATTTTCTGAAATGGTAACTAAAAAAATACAAGAAAATGAAAATATAGAGATTATAAATGAAGAATTATTAGAAATTCCTAAAGATAAATATGTTATTATTGCAAGTGGACCATTAACAAGTGAAGGTTTATCTAAAAAAATAACAGAATTAGTTGGAGACGATTATTTATACTTTTATGATGCAGTAGCTCCAATTTTAACATATGAATCATTAAATCAGGAAAAAGTATATTTTGCTTCGAGATATGATAAAGGTGAAGGCGAATATATTAACTGTCCAATGTCAAAAGAGGAATATACTTTATTTTATAATGAGCTTATAAATGCTGAAACTATTCCATTGAAAAAACATGAGAAAGAAAAACTTTTTGAAGCTTGTATGCCTGTAGAAAGAATAGCAAGTAGAGGAGAAAAAACACTGTTATTTGGACCATTAAAACCTAAAGGGCTTACAAATCCAAGAACAGGAGAAGAGGATTATGCTGTTGTTCAATTAAGACAGGATGATAAAAATGGTGAATTATATAATATGGTAGGGTTTCAGACAAATTTAAAATGGGGAGAACAAAAAAGAGTATTTTCTCTAATCCCTGGATTAGAAAATGCAGATTTTATAAGATATGGTGTAATGCATAGAAATACTTTTATAAATTCTACAAAATTATTGAATAAGGATCTGAGCTTAAAAAGTAATGATAAAATATTTTTTTCTGGTCAAATAACAGGCTCAGAAGGATATGTATCTGCAATAGCTACTGGACTTTTAGCAGCAATAAATCTTTATAATAAGATGAATGAAAAAGAGGTAATTGTTTTACCAACAATAACTGCAATGGGGGCAATAGTAAATTATATAACAGAAGAAAGAAAGAAATTTCAACCAATGGGACCTAATTTTGGAATAATTGAAAAATTAGATGAGAGAATCAAAGATAAGAGAGAAAGATATAAAGCTGTTTCTGAAAGGAGTATTAATTATTTAAATGAGGTATTTAAAAAAGATTTTAAATGATTTTTTATATTATGAGGAAATGGGTGTAAATAAAAGTGAAAATACTTTAAAGATATATAGAGTGGATATATTACAATTTATAAATTATATAATAGAATATGAAGATATACATGATTTTTCAAATGTTAATCATTATACAATTAGGTCATTTATGGCTTATTTAGATAGAAATAATAGAGGGAAAAGAACTATAAATAGAAAAATATCATCTCTTAGAATGTTTTTTAAATATTTAAAAAAGAAGGATTTAATAGATAAAAACTATATGACTTTAATAAGTAATCCAAAATTTGGACAAAATTTACCAACAGTTTTAAATAAAAATGAAGTTATAAAAATTTTAAGAGAGATAAAAACATCTAATATATTGGGGATAAGAGATCGATGTATAGTGGAATTACTTTATTCAACTGGACTTAGAGCAGCTGAACTATTGGATATAAAAGAAAAATTAATAGATTTTTCTGCAAGAGAGATAAGGGTTATTGGAAAAGGAGAAAAGGAACGAACTTCATTTTTTAGTAATTCATCTAAAAATTGGATTTTAAAATATATTGAAGAAAAGCGTAAAAAAGGTTTTTTGTCAGAATATCTATTTTTAAATTCAAGAGGTGGGAAATTAACTGATAGATCACTTAGAAGATTAATTGAAAATTATTCAAAAAAAGCAGGAATAGAAAAAGAAGTTACTCCGCATACATTTAGACATACATATGCAACATATTTATTAAATGAAGGTGTTGATATTAGATATGTTCAGGAACTTTTGGGACATTCTAATATAACTACTACTCAAATTTATACTCATGTAAGTAAAGAGATATTGAGAGATATTTATATAAAAACACATCCAATGGCGAAGTGAAAAGATAATGGGAAATTTATAATAGAGAAACTAGAAATAAAAAAATGGAGGAAAGATGGAAAATATGAGGGCAACAACGATTTTAGCAGTGAAAAAAAATGGTAAAGTCGTTATAGGTGGAGATGGACAAGTTACATTAGGGGCTACTATAGTAAAAAGTAAAGCTAAAAAAATACGAAAATTATATAATGGAAAGATATTAGCAGGATTTGCAGGAGCAGCAGCAGATGCATTTTCTCTTTTTGATAAATTTGAAAATAAATTGGAAGAACATCAAGGAAACTTAAAAAGAGCAGCGGTTGAATTGGCAAAAGATTGGAGAACAGATAAAATATTAAGAAAATTAGAAGCAATGTTAATTGTGGCTAATGAAGATGAGCTATTGATAATTTCTGGGAATGGTGATATATTAGAGCCGGATTTTGATATAGCTGCAATAGGATCTGGTGGGAATTATGCTTATTCTGCAGCTAGAGCATTACATGAAAATACTGATTTTACTGCTAAAGAGATAGTAGAAAAAGGGTTAAAAATAGCATCAGATATATGTATTTATACGAATAGTAATATTGTAGTTGAAGAAATATAAGAAAGATAAAAAAAGTCTATTTGCTTATTAACCAATTAATATTTTTAGCTTTTTTATGAAAAAATATGAGAACATTATTTTTTAAATGTTCTATAGCAAGGAGAAATTTAGATGAAAAAAAATTTAAAAAGAGATGATATGTTTAAGAAGCTATTTTCTGATAAAAAGTTATTTTTAATGTTATTGAAAGATTTTATAAAAGAGTCTTGGGTAAAAGATGTAGATGAAAATAAATTGGAATTGGTTCCATCACTATTTACAGATGGAGTTGAGACAAATAGGGAAAGTGATATAATATATAGAATACAACAAGATGATAATGAGATATATGTTTTTGTTTTATTAGAACAGCAATCAACAGTAAATTTTCTTATGAGTTTTAGGATACTAGAGTATATGGTGAAATTATGGAGAAAATATATAGATGATAACAAAAAAGAATCAAAGAATAAAAGATTTTTATTGCCACCAATTTATCCAATATTATTTTATGATGGAGTGAAGAATTGGACAGCAGAAACAGAGTTTAAAGATAAAATTAAATCAAAAGAAGATTTTAAAAAATATATACCAAATTTTGAGTATGAACTTATAGACTTAAATAAGATAGAATTTAAAGAACTAGAAAGTTATGAGGATTTATTGTCTATATTATTAATAATAGATAAGATAAAAAAACCAGAAGATTTATTAAAGCTAAGTGATATAGAGAAAAGTTATTGGAATAGGGTAAAAGTAAATACAGGGAGTAAAAGAGAACTAGAAAAAGTGGTAGAAGTAATGAACTTATTATTGATAAGGATAAATGTGCCGGAAGAAGAGAGAAAAGAAGTATTAGAGCAGATTTATGAAGGGAGGATGGAAAATATGTTTGAGATGGCAGTACATTATGATGTACAGGCAGAACGAAAAAAATATATAATGCAAGGAATGGAAGAGGGAATAGAAAAAGGGATAGAAAAAGGAATGGAAAAAGGGATGGAAAAAGGGATGGAAAAAGGGATAGAAAAGGGAATGGAAGAAGTGGCAAGGAAAATGTATGCCAAGGGAATAGAAATAAGTTTAATAACTGAATTTACAGGTTTTTCTGAAGAAAAGATAAAAAGTATTTTATAGATTAAATAATTATTAATATGAAAACTAAAATTGGAGGAGATAAATTGAATAAAAAAAAATGTAATGGTTGTGGAGCAGAGCTACAAAGTAATGATGAAAATAGGGCAGGGTATGTACCTAAAGATAAATTAAAAAAAACGGGGAATGTTGTTTGTAAGAGATGCTTTCAGATAACTAACTATGGGAAATATGTACCTGTAGGAATTGCTGATGAAGAGTATATAGAAGAAGTGAAAATGATAATAAAAGAATTGGATGTAGTTATACTTATTTTGGATATAATAGATTTTGAAGGTTCTTTTAATGAAAAAATACTAAACATCATAAGAGATAAGCCGATAATAGTAGCAATAAACAAAATAGATTTAGTGCCAACAGACAAACATCCAAGTGAAATATCAGATTGGGTAAAAAAAAGATTTATAGAAAAAAGGATAAATCCATTAGATATATCAATTATAAGTGCTAAAACTAGATATGGTGTAAATGGAATTTTGACAAAATTAAATCATTTTTACAAAGGAAGAACTAATGTAGGAGTAGTTGGTGTTACCAATGTGGGGAAATCTACTGTTATAAATAGGTTGTTGGGGAATAAGAAAAATTTAACAGTATCTAAATATCCAGGAACTACTTTAAAAATAGTAAAGAATATTATTCCAGGAACAGAATTTACTTTAATAGATACTCCAGGAATAATTCCAAATGGAAGAATATCAGATATGGTTTGTCATGAATGTAATTTGAAAATAGTACCTTCATCAGAAATATCAAGAATGACATTTAAAATGGAAAAAGATAGAGTTTTAATGTTAGGTGGATTGGCAGTAATAAGAGTATTAAATGAAGAAGGAGAAAAGCCTATTTTTGCAGCATTTGCTTCAAAAGATGTAAAATTTCATAAAACTAATATAAATAGAATAGAAGATATGAAAAGTAAACATATAGGAGAAATGTTAATACCGCCTTGTAATAATTGTAAAGATGAATATTCTAGCTTGAAAATGAAAAAAGAAGTTCATACTGTAAATGAAGGTGAAGAATTAGTATTGAAAGGATTAGGATGGTTATCTGTGAAAAGAGGACCTTTAAAAGTAGAAGTTGAATTGCCTGAAAATGCAGAAATTATAATTAGGAAAGCATTTATAGTACCAAGGAGGTAATTATGACGAGAGAAGAGATATTTGAATTTATAAAAAGTAAAATGTGAAAGAATGTGGTCAAATGAAAAGAGAGAGTGGATTAACAGTTATAGAAGTAGTGATCGCTTTTTTAATAATAATAATAGTTAGTTTTTATACATATCCGAAATATGAAGAGTTTATAAAGTTATCAAAAGAAACTGCACTTGTACAAGAATTGAAAGTTTTAAGAGAAGGTGTATATTTTTATGTTTTGAAATATAATAAATATCCAGCTAGTTTAAAAGAGCTAGAACAAAAGGGATTCATAGATTTTAATGGACAAAGCTATACTGGATTGATTATAAAAAAAGAAAAAAAAGATAAAAATGGAAATTTTTTAGATCCATTTGGGAACATATATATATATGAAAAAGAAAAAGGAAATGTTAGAAGCGGAACAGAAGAATATAAAAATGAATAATTTTAGAATAGTGGTGGATTTTGTTAAAAAAATAAGCTATAATTATATTAAGATAAGAATAAAAAAAAGGAGGAATTAAAAATGGGAAAAGTAAGAATTGAAAAAAAAGAGAAAGGATTTACTTTAATTGAGTTAATGATAGTAATAGCTATTATAGCTTTATTAGCAAGTGTGGCATTGCCAAAATTTGCAGGAGTAACAGATTCAGCAAAAGCAGCAAAAGTACAAGGGGATTTAGCAAATTTGAGAACTTCTATAGCTATGTTTTATGCAAAAGAAGGTAGTTATCCAACAATAGGAACTACTTCAGCATCTAGTATAACTAAAGGCACTGGAGCTTTAGACAGTACTTTTCAAAAATATTATGCAAAAACAACAATGCCAAAAACACCTAAAGGCTCTGGAACTATAGCTGCAGAAGAAGTTAGTGATGTTAAAGATATAACTGGTGGAGATAGTTTAGATTCTACTGGTGGTTGGGCATATAAATCAAGCAATGGAGAAATTCACGCAGATTTAGGAGATGCTTCTAACAATCAATATAAACAAAGTATAGATTGGACAACAGAATAGTTTGTAAAAATATCTCAATCAATTTAGATTGAGATATTTTTATTTTAATTCTAGAAAAGAATATCTACTGTATTATTTAAGAACTTTCACCAAAAAATTAAATTTGACAAAAAAAATAAAAAATGATAAAATGTCAAATAGTGAATAATCACATATCTGGATTAGTAGAGTGGTGCCTAATGGTTCTCTAAGCTTGAAAGATATGGAAGAAAAAACCAAAACTCAGGAGGTAATAAGATGGCAGTAATCAGCATGAAACAATTATTAGAAGCAGGTGTGCATTTTGGACATCAAACAAAAAGATGGAATCCTAAAATGAAAAAGTATATTTTCACAAAAAGAAATGGGATTCATATTATCGATTTACACAAAACATTAAAAAAAGTGGAAGAAGCTTACAAAGTAGTAAAAGAAATATCAGAAAATGGTGGAAAAGTTTTATTTGTAGGGACTAAAAAACAAGCCCAAGAAGCAGTAAAAAATGAAGCTAAAAGAGCAGGAGCTTTTTATGTAAATAATAGATGGCTTGGTGGAATGCTTACAAATTTTAAAACAATTCAAACTAGAATAAATAGATTGAAAAAGCTTGAAAAAATGGTAGAAGATGGTACAATGGAAGTTTTACCTAAAAAAGAAGCAGCAAAATTAGGGAAAGAACTTGTTAAATTGGAAAAAAATCTTGGTGGAATAAAAGATATGAATGGATTACCATCATTGATTTTTATAGTAGATACAAAAAAAGAAGAATTAGCAATTACAGAAGCTAAAAAATTAGGAATCCCTATAGTAGCTATGGTAGATACTAATGTTGATCCTGAATTAATTGATTATGTAGTTCCTTCAAATGATGATGCTATAAGAGCCGTAACTTTAATTTCAAAAGTAGTAGCAAATGCAATTATAGAAGCTAATCAAGGTGAAGAAAAAAATGTAGTAGAAGAAAAAGCAGCAGAAGTATCAGCTAAATAATTTAATATTTAAGGAGGTTTACATAGATGAAAGTAACAGCAGCAATGGTAAAAAACTTAAGAGAAAAAACTGGTGCAGGAATGTTAGATTGTAAAAAAGCATTAGTAGAAACAGAAGGAGATGTAGAAAAAGCTATTGACTTTTTAAGAAAAAAAGGGATAGCAAAAGCAGTTAAAAAATCTGGAAGAGTAGCAGCAGAAGGAATTGTAGTTTCAGCTGTGAGCGAAGATTTAAAATCAGGAGTAATTTTAGAATTTAATAGTGAAACTGACTTTGTAGCTAAAAATGATGAATTTAAAGGATTAGCTAATGATATAGCAAATATTGTATTAGTGAATGATTTTTCTAATGTAGAAGAATTAAAGGCAGCTGACTTAAATGGAAAAACTGTTGAAGTAAGAGTTCACGAATTAATTGCTAAAATTGGTGAAAATATGAATATAAGAAGATTTAAAAAAGTAGTTTCAACAGAAGGATTTGTATCTACTTATATCCATTTAGGTGGGAAAATTGGTGTTATATTAAATCTAAAAGGAGAAGCAACTGAAGAAGCAAAAGTTGCATCAAAAGATGTAGCTATGCATATAGCAGCAATGTCTCCAAGATTTTTAGCTCAAACTGAAGTAACAGAAGAAGTATTAGATAGAGAAAAAGATATAGCTAGAGTTCAACTTGAAAAAGAAGGAAAACCAGCTAATATAATAGAAAAAATATTAATTGGTAAAATGAGAAAATTCTATGAAGAAAATTGCTTATTAAACCAAAAATTTGTAAAAGATCCAGATACAACAATAGAAAAATATATAAAAGGTAAATTTGAAATAGTTTCATTTGATAGATTTTTATTAGGTGAAGGAATAGAAAAAGAAGAAGTAGATTTTGCAGAAGAAGTAAAAAGACAAGTAGAAGGTAAATAATAAACAAAGGGACGCGTATATATTAGTGTCCCTTTATTTTAGATATAGGAGGATAAAAATAATGAAACCGGCATTTAAAAGAATTCTTTTAAAACTAAGTGGAGAAGCTCTAATGGGAAATGAAAAATTTGGAATTTCTGGTGAGATAATTTCAAGTTTTGCATCACAAATAAAAGAGATAGTAGATATGGGAGTGGAAGTAGCTGTAGTAATTGGTGGTGGAAATATTTTTAGAGGAATTTCTGGAGCGGCTAAAGGAGTAGATCGTGTAACAGGTGATCATATGGGAATGCTTGCAACTGTTATAAATGCATTGGCTCTTCAAAATGCAATTGAAAAATTAGGAATTTCAACAAGAGTATTAACTGCAATAGAAATGCAAAAAATAGCGGAACCTTATATAAAAAGAAGAGCTATTCGTCATTTAGAAAAAGGAAGAGTGGTAATTTTTGGTGCAGGTATAGGAAATCCTTATTTTACAACAGATACAGCAGCAGCATTAAGAGCTATAGAAATAAATGCAGAAATACTAGCTAAAGCTACAAAAGTAGAGGGCGTTTATGATAAAGATCCAGTGAAATATAAAGAAGCTAAAAAATATGATAAAGTAAGTTATTCAGAAGTTTTAAACAAAGGATTAAAAGTAATGGATGCTACTGCAATATCATTATGTATGGAAAATAATCTTCCAATAGTTGTTTTTAATTCGTTAGTAGAAGGAAATATTAAAAAGTTAGTTGAGGGAGAGACTATTGGTACATTAGTAGAGGGAGGAAAATAAAATGGCAGAAACTTTGATGAAAGAAATTGAAGAAAGAATGCAAAAATCAATAGATGCAACAAAAGGAAAATTAGCTGCAATAAGGGCAGGAAGAGCAAGTATTAATATGCTTGACGGAATAATGGTTAATTATTATGGAAATCCAACTCCATTAAATCAAGTAGCTAATTTATCAGCTCCAGAAGCAAGAGCACTTACAATAGAACCGTGGGATATTAATGCTATAAAAGATATAGAAAAAGCAATTCAAATGTCTAATTTAGGATTAACTCCAAATAATAATGGGAAATTAATAAGGCTTCAAATCCCAGAATTAACAGAAGAGAGAAGAAAAGATTATTTGAAATTAGCTAAAAAAGAGGATGAAGATGGAAAAATAGCAATAAGAAATGTAAGAAAAGATATAAATAATAAGCTTAGAAAAATGCAAAAAGATAGTGATATAACAGAAGATGAATTAAAATCATATGAAACTAAAGTTCAAAAAATTACTGATAAATATATAAAAAATGTAGATGAACTTTTTGTTAAAAAAGAAAAAGAGATAATGGGGAAATAATAATTGACAATTAAAGAATAAAAATTAAGTAAAAAATAGTAGAAAAAAATAGAAAAATGTGTTAAAATCAATTGTAATTTTTATTATAGGAGGTGAATTTTTGTGGCTTATAGAATTGATGCTGATACTTGTGTAGGATGTGGAGCATGTGCAGGAGTATGTCCAGTAAGTGCTATCTCTGAAGGAGAGAACGGAAAATATGTAATAGATGAAGATACATGTATTGATTGTGGAGCATGCGCAGGAGTATGTCCAGTAAATGCTATTGCGGAAGCGTAGTGAAATTAAATAAACTCCCCTAAATTCAGGGGAGTTTATTTTTTAGGGTTAAAATTCAAAAAAAAAATTTGGGAATATTTAAAAAACAATTTATTTAATATAAAAAATTTATTTTTTAAATATTTCTTAAATAGGGGAAAATTATGGAAATAAAAAAACCAAAACATATAGCTATTATAATGGATGGTAACGGAAGATGGGCAAAAAAAAGAATGTTGCCAAGGACAGCAGGCCATAATGCAGGTGTAAAAACTGTAAGAAGAATATTAAAAGCTGCTGATAAATATGGTATAAAATATTTAACTTTATATGCTTTTTCAACAGAAAATTGGAAAAGACCACAAAAAGAAGTTGATGCGCTTATGCATCTATTTCATCTTTTTTTGAATAGAGAGAGAAAAAAAATGATGAAAGATAATGTTAAACTTATATTTTCTGGTATTAGAGAAGGGATATCGGAAAAGCTTTTAATTTTAATGGATGAAGTTGTAGATGAATTAAAAAATAACAGTGGAATAGTATTAAATATAGCATTTAATTATGGCGGAAGAAGAGAAATTATAGATGCAATAAATTTAGTATTAAAAGATGGAAAAAAAGAAATTACAGAAGAAAATTTCAAGAAATATTTATATCATCCAGAAATACCAGAACCAGAATTGGTAATAAGGACAAGTGGTGAATTTAGAATAAGTAATTTTTTATTATGGGAAATAGCATATTCAGAATTCTATATTACTAAAAAATTATGGCCAGATTTTAAACAAGAAGATTTATTAGAAGCTATAAATGTGTATATGAAAAGAGAAAGAAGATTTGGAGGAGTTTAGGATGAAAGGGAGAATTATAGTTGCGGTGATTTTTATTCCTCTTCTTATATGGATAATGTTGTGTGGGGAATATTCATTATTGTTATTTGTAGAGGTTGTTGTTGGTGTGGCATTATATGAATTTTATAAAATGTTTGAGAAAAAAGATATGAATGTATATTTAAAAACAGGAGTTATAATAGGATTGTTGATCCCTATTTTTTATAGTTATTCAATATGGGCTAAATTAAAAAGGGAAAAATATGCATATTTTGCATTGGTTGCTATTATTTTATATTTTATGATAAAACAAGTTATATCTGGAAGGATAAAAGAAGCTATAAGTGAAATTTCATATACAATTTTTGGAGTTATTTATATATCTTTTATGTTTTCTCATTTGCTGCTTTTGAGATATATATCAAATACTCCTAAAAATATTTTGGGATTTAATTTTACAGAAGGAAGGTTATGGATTTTAACTATATTTTTATTGATTTGGGCATCTGATTCAGCGGCGTATTTTATAGGTGTGAAATATGGGAAACATAAAATTATGCCTAAAGTTAGTCCTAAAAAATCTGTGGAGGGAAGTATAGCTGGAATTATTGCTCCAATATTATCAATGATTCTTTTAAAATATGTATTTTTTAATGAATTATCTTTTTTGCATATAATTTTAATAGGAGCATTGGTTGGAATATTTGGAGAATTTGGTGATTTAAGTGAATCACTTTTAAAAAGAGAATTTGAAATAAAGGATTCTGGGACAATTTTACTTGGACATGGTGGAATTTGGGATAGATTTGATAGTCTAATTTTTGCAATTCCAGTTTTATATTATTATCTTAAATTTTTTGTATTTTAAGAGTAGATTTTTAGAAAAAAGTTTTTATGGAATATCTTTTAGGGAGGAAGCATGAAAAAAATCGCGATACTTGGAGCAACTGGGAGCATAGGGAAAAATGGATTAAAAGTAATAGATCAATTTAAAGATAAATTTGAGATTATAGCACTTTCAGCTAATAAAAATTATAAATTATTAATAGAACAGATAAAAAAATATAAGCCTAAATATGTTTCAATAGGAACAGAAGAAGGATATAAGGCGATAAAAAAAGAATTTTCTAATATAGAAATATTTATAGGAGAAAGTGGATTAAAAAAAATAGGGCAAATTGATGAAATGGATATTTTATTAACAGCAGTTTCTGGTTCTATAGGAATAGAATCAACTATTGAAGCAATAAAAAATGGTAAAAGAATTGCGTTGGCTAATAAAGAGACATTAGTGGCTGCAGGTGATATAATAACGAAAATGGATAGAGAAATTTTGCCAGTAGATAGTGAACATAGTGCAATATTTCAATCTTTAAAATCAGGAAAAAATAAAGAGGTTGAAAATATAATTTTAACAGCATCTGGTGGGCCTTTTAGGGGGTACACATTAAATGAATTAAAAAATATTTCTGTAGAACAAGCTTTAAAACATCCCAATTGGAAAATGGGAAGTAAAATTACAATTGATTCAGCTACTCTTGTAAATAAGGGGCTAGAGGTTATAGAAGCACATTATCTTTTTAATGTAGATTATGACAAGATAAAGGTATTGGTGCATCCTGAAAGTATAGTACACTCAATGGTTGAATTTAAAGATAGTTCCGTTATTGCTCAAATGGGAATGCCAGATATGAAACTTCCAATACAATATGCATTTACATATCCAGATAGAATGTCAAATGTCGAGTTGCCAAAATTAAATTTAGGAAAAATTGGGAAATTAACATTCGAAGAACCTAATTTAGAACTGTTTAAAGGGCTTAAATTAGCATATGAAGCAGGAAAAAATGGAAATGGGTATCCTATTGTATTTAATATGGCAAATGAAGAATTAGTAAAGCTATTTTTAGATAGAAAAATTAAGTTTTTAGAAATATACGATTATATTGAAGAAGTATTAAATCAATTTAATTCCGAAAAAATAGAAACAGTAGAACAAATAAAACATATAGAAAAAATCACAAAAGAAAAACTAAGGAGAATGATAAATGAAAAATAAAAGAGGACTTTTTATAACTTTTGAGGGGGGAGAAGGAGCAGGAAAAACAACTCAAATAGAGCTTTTTAAAAAGTACCTTGAAGAAAAAGGATATGAGGTGGAAGTAACTAGAGAACCAGGTGGAACGTTAATTGGTGAAAAGATAAGAGAGCTGCTGTTAGATGTAAAAAATAAAGATATGAACTATTTGGCTGAGTTATTATTATATTACGCAAGTAGGGCGCAACACCTTTATGAAAAAATTATTAAACTAAAAAATGAAGGGAAAATAGTTATTTGCGATAGATTTTCAGATTCTACATTAGCTTATCAGGGGTTTGGTAGAGGATTAGATAAAGAGTTAATAAAAAATTTAACTAAAATTGTAGAAAATGGAAATGGACCAGATATAACTTTTTTAATAGATATAGAACCTAAAATAGGATTGGATAGAGCAAGGAAATTGACGAGTGATAAAAGAGGTGATAGAATGGAGCAGGAAAAAATTGATTTTTATGAAAAAGTAAGAGATGGATATTTAAAAATAAGTGAAGATGAGCCTGAAAGGGTAAAGGTTATAGATGGGAACCAAGAGATAAAAATTATATTGGAAAAACTAAAAGCTACATTTGAAAAAATAGAAGAGGAAAAATTGTAATAGTATGATTGACCAACAAAAAGGTATTTTAGAATATATAATAGTGTAGGGGCATACCTATGTGTCTGCCCAAATATTTGAATATGCAACAAAAGGGCGAACACACAGGTTCGCCCCTACATTAAAAAATTATTCGATAATTTAGAATTGTGTTACTGGCGAATAAATACTATAAATAACATATTTTGTGGTTGGATATAAAAAAAATAAAAAAAGTAGTTGACAAATATTAAAGTATATAGTATAATCATCTTGCTTTGATGAGAGAAGCAAATGCCTCGGTGGCGGAATAGGTAGACGCACAGGACTTAAAATCCTGTGGTGATTTTCACCGTGCCGGTTCGATTCCGGCTCGAGGCACCACACATATCGCGGGGTAGAGCAGTTTGGCAGCTCGTCGGGCTCATAACCCGAAGGTCACAGGTTCGAATCCTGTCCCCGCCACCAACTAACTAACTTGCCGATGTAGCTCAGTTGGCTAGAGCATACGGTTCATACCCGTAGGGTCGGAGGTTCGAATCCTCTCGTCGGCACCACAATAAAATAGACAAAAGCCGGATAGTTCCTTATGCCCCCTTTAAGGCTATGCGATTAAATATTCCCAGCGATAAGCTGGGTTTTTATTTTTTTGTTAGAAAAGTATAAATTTATCTAGAAAATAAGCTATGTTGTTTTTTATATGTGATGTTTCAAGGCAAATTTTTTCAGGATCCAAAACTTCAGAAGAACATTTATATTCTACTAGGTTATAAAGTGTAGCTTATTTTTTATTAATATAAATTTATAATACTAATATTTAAATTTTTTATAGAAAACATTTAAAATAGTAAAGTTATATGGTATAATATGGTAGTTAGGAACTTTAATTTTTTTCTTGTTTGTTAGGAAAATATAAATTTATTCAGAAAATAAGCTACGCCGTTTTTTTGAAATATGCGATTTTTCAAGGGAAAATTTTTCAGAAGCCAAAAATTTAGAAAAATATTTATGCTCTACCATATGAAGCGTAGCTTATTTTTTTATTTGTTAGGAAAATATAAATTTATTCAGAAAATAAGCTACGCTATTTTTTTTAATATACGATTTTTCGATGCAAAATTTTTCAGAAACCAAAATTTCAGGAAAATATTTATGTTCTATCATATGAAGTGTAGCTTATTTTAGTTTTTAATGCCATATATAAAGGAAGTGAAGATATGGAAGTTTTAACTTTGGATATAATAAGTGCTTTGATAAATGCTCTAAAATACGCTAATATTAATAGGCTTATAAAATTAGAAAAAAGAGCTGTATTAACAAATTTATTATCAATGGAAATAGATGAAAATATAACATATCAAGCAACTATGGCTTCTTTTCTTAAAGATATTGGGAAAATTGGAGTGAGAGAAGTTAAAGAAAAAAGGATGAATTATAAATCTTCTGAAATAATGAGGATAATGCCAGAAATTATTCCATTTCAATATAATATAGCTGATATTATATTAGAAAGTAATGAAAAAATAGATGGGACTGGTTGTCCTTCTAATAAAGAAGATGTATTAATTGAAGCTCAAATAATAGTAATTGTAGAAGAGTATCTAAAAACCATGAGTTTTGAAGAACTGTCTAATGAAAAAAGATATAATCGAAAAATAGTTTTACAGTTGAAAAAACTATTAGAAAATGGTAAAATTATAGATATTTTAAATGATGAAAAAAAGCTAAATAAAGTTTTTTCTGGAGAGATAAATAAATATAACGTTTATAAAGAACAGCTAGAAGGAGTAGAGGAAGAACAATTTATGCATACAATAGCATCTATAATTGATGCAAAACATCAGTATACTGGGGGGCATACTCAAAGAGTTGCAACATTTAGTTATGCTATAGCTAAAAATATGGGATACGAAAAAGAAAAACTATCAGAAATTAGGTATGCTGCGTATTTACATGATATTGGGAAATTAGCGGTAGATTTAGATATTTTGGATAAACCAGGAAAATTAACAGATGAAGAATTTGAAAAAATAAAATTACACGCAAAATATTCATATGATATTTTAAGTGATTCGCCAAGATTAAGGAAGTTTGCGTTTGGGGCATTACATCACGAAAAAATGGATGGAACAGGATACCCTTTCGGACTAAAAGGAGATGAAATTCCAGAAGGTTCTAGATTAATAGCAATTGCAGATATTTTAGATGCTTTAACTTCAGATAGAAATTATAGAAAACCATTTACATTTAAAGAAGCTTTTGAATTAATGGAGATGATGAAAGGAACAGCTTTAGATAGTAAAATATTTGATATAGCTAAAACTACATTTAATATATAATACAGGTGAGTATTCACAGTTGAAAATGGAGGAAAAATGAATATTTTATATTCTGTTATGGCAGATGGCTGGGGTGGTCTTGAAAAATACCCTTTGACTATTTATGAAGAATTATTAAAAAAAGGAAATAATATTTATATATTAACAGTAAATGGAAGTAGATTGCATCAAGAGTGTATGAAAAGGGGAATAAAAGTATTTGTAGTAGATAAAATAAAAAAAATAGATTTAAAAACAATAAAATATATAAAAAAATTAATTTTAGAATTAAAAATAGATGTGATTCATTCAAATACAACTCGTGAATTATATAATTTTTATTTTGCATTGATTGGTAATAAAAATATAAAATACTTTATAACATATCATATAGGAGTTCCAAATCATAAAGAAATTTTACATAAAATATTATATAAAAGAGTAAATAAAATTATAGCAATAAACAGTAGAGAAAAAAATTTGATGCTTGAAAATATCCCTATTTTGAATAACAAGATAGAATTATTATATAATGGTGTGGATTTAAAAAGATTTGATAGAAAAAAAGTGGAACTGAAAAATATCAGAGAACAATTTGGGATACCTGAGCAGGGATTGCTTATTACTGGAATTGGAAATTTATCCGATGGGAAGGGAATATCTGAATTTATAGATGCTGCGAAAATTATTTGTGATAAATATAAAAATATATATTTTTTATGGATAGGCGAAGCTACATATACTAAAAATAAAAAAGCATTAGAAGAAGCAAAAGAAACAATAAAAAATTATGAAATAGATAAAAATGTATATATGGCAGGTTATAGAAACGATATTCCAGAGATATTAAAAGAGAGCGATATATTTACATTGCCAGCATATGGAGAATCTTTTGGGATTGTATATATTGAGGCAATGGCAATGGAGCTACCTGTTATAGGGTGTAATTCTGGAGGAGTACCGGAATTAATAAAAGATGGAAAGAATGGATTTTTAGCAGAACCAAGATCAGCTAAGAGTCTAGCTAACCAATTTGAAAAATATATTAAAAATAGCGAATTGATAAAAAAACATGGAAAAATTGGGAAAGAGATATCAGAGAGATTTTCAATGAAAAGCCATGTTGAAAAACTAATTAAAATTTACGAAGGATAAAAAATGTATAAAAAATTAAAAAAAGAAAAATATAAAAATTGGGATATGAGATTTGATGCAAAATTTGAAAATATATTAGAAATTATTGGAATTATAAAAAATATTATAGATAAAAAAGAGATAAAATTTGATGAAATTTTAAAAGATACAGACAGAAGTTTTGTTGGAGTAGTTAAAGTAAAGGATAAAAATATAATATTTAAACAGCCAAAAGAGAAAAATAGAAGGAAGTGGATAAGGTTTTTAACTTTATTTAGAAAAGGAGAAGCTTTAAAAAATTTTTATATAATGAATAAAGCTGAAAAAATTGGAATAAAATCTAATAAGCCTTATTTAAGTGTAGAAAAAAAAGAGTATGGAATGGTTGTTGACTCTTGGGTTATTTATGAATATATAGATGGTAGAGAGTGTGCAAACAGAGAAGAGTATGAAAAATTATTTAAAATATTAGATGATATTCATAATAAAGGGTATTTGCATGGTGATTCTCAAGTTCAAAATTTTGTATTCTCAGGAGATGAAGTTTATACAATAGATTGTGGGTTAAAGAAAAATATTTATGGGAAATTTGGGAAAATGTATGAATATATATATTTAAGAGAGAGTAGGAGAGAGATAGAAAAATATTATAAGTTTGATATTCAAAATTTTTATTATAAAGCAGCAGAATTTTACAAAAAATGGCTTTACTTTTTAGGTAGAAATAGAAAAAAAGTTAAAAAATTAATTCAGGGGGTGCACAATGGTAAAGATTAGAAAAGTAGAAGAAAAAAATTTAGAAGAAGTGTTGTTGGAAAATGGATATTTAGTGGAAAAAAAAGAGGGGATTTATTTTGTGAAATTTAAGGAGTTTGATGCAAAAGCAGTAATGTTAGAAGAGGGAGAAACTTTATTTGTTCAAGTTGATTTGGTTGGAGTAGATGATCTGCACAATGATGTGGCACTTTATAAAAAGTTATTAGACCTAAATACAGAAATATTGCCTGTATCAATTGCAATAGATTCTACAGATAAAGGAAATCAAAGGTTAGTTATCAACGAATCATTAGAAATTGAAAATTTAGATGAAAACGAGTTACTAAAAGTATTTGATACAATTGATATGAGTTTTGGAAAGATATTTAATTTATTAAAAGAATATAAAAAATAGGGGGTATTTATAAATGGGAATATTTGATAGAATTTCAAATGTGTTTAAATCAAACGTTAATTCAATGTTAGACAAGGTAGAAGATCCAGAAAAAATATTAGATCAAAATATAATAGATATGGAAAAAGAGTATACAAAAGCTAAAGAGAGCATTGCAAGAGCAAAAGCAGAAGAGATAGGATTAAATAAGAGAATAGCATATTTGAAGCAAGAGATGGAGAAATGGACAAATAATGCTAAATTAGCTTTGGGAAAAGGAAATGAAGAACTAGCTAAAAAAGCTTTGGCTAAAAAACAAGGATATGAACAAGAATTAAATGCTATAGTTGGAGATAGAGATAGTATAGAAAAAAATGTAGAAGAACTGCTTGGAAGTTTAAAAATGATGGAAAATAAGATTTCAGAAGCAAAACGGAAAAAAGATTTATTGAAAATGAGACTTCAAACTGCAAAGGCTAAGAAAAAAATAGTTGAGACAAAAGCTAAAATAGGTGGAATTGGAGAAGGAGCTTTTGACAGTTTTAATAAAATGGAAGAAAAAGCTAATAAAATGATAAATGAAGCTGATGCTTTAGAACAAATAAATAATTCTTTAGCAGAAGAAGATGTGGACGAAGAGTTTAAACAATTAGAAACAAGCGGAAATGTAGAGAGTGATTTGGAAAAGATGAAAAAAGAGTTAGGAATGTAATGAAAATAGATAGATTAGAGAATAAAATTATAAATTATTTAACTAATCAATTAGAAGTAGAATTAATATATATGTTTGGTTCTTATGTAAAAGGGAATTTTAATAAAAATAGTGATATTGATATAGCTATATAGCTATTCACGAGTATAGAGAAATAGATATAGATATTTTAGATAATATAATAAAAAATCATTTGAAAGATTTTTTTATGTATACTAAAGAGATAATTGATAAAATATTTTAGATGAAAATTGTTTAGGAATGGCTTAAAAATAACATTCCCATTTTGTTTTAAAATACGCAATAATTTAAGCGTTTTTATAACAAAATATGAGAACATTATTTTTTAAACGTTCTTTAGGAATAAAAGGCACTGTTTAGGAGGAAAAAAGATTGAAAATATCAGTATCAATGATAACTTATAATGAAGAAAACAAACTGGAAAAAACATTGAAATCTGTATATAATTGGGTTGATGAAATTGTTATAGTTGATAGTTATAGTAGTGACAAAACAGTTGAAATTGCTAAAAAATATGGAGCTAAAGTATATATAGAGGATTGGAAAGGTTTTGGAAAACAAAAAAATAGTGCATTAGAAAAATGTACTGGTGATTGGATATTATTAATTGATGCTGATGAAGAAATAACAGAAAATTTAAGAGATGAGATTTTAAATATTATAAATAGCGATAAAATTGAAAAAAATGTATATAAAATTCCTCGTATATCATGGTGGTTTGGGAAAAAGACTCATGAAAAAGATTCTGTAATAAGATTGGTAAAAAAAGATAGTGGGAAATATAATGAAAAAGAAGTTCATGAAGAATTTGTAACTAAAGAGAATATAGGAGTGTTAAAAAATAGTATAAATCATTATACTTATGTTTCTTTAGAAGAATATTTTATGAAATTTAATAAATATACTACTTTAGCAGCTTTAGAACTAAGAAAAAAAGGTAGAAAATTTAATTTAGGAAGACTATTTTTTGAACCAATTAGAAATTTTTTGAAGATATATATTGGGAAAAAAGGGATATTAGAGGGATATTATGGTTTTTTAAGAGCAATTTTAAGTGGAATGTATGGAATAGTTAGATATTCAAAATTATACTTATTAGAAAAAGAAAATCCAAATATATTAATATCAAGAACAGATAAAATAGGGGATCTTGTTTTATCTGTTCCTTCTTTTTCTAAAATTAGAAATATGTATCCAAATGCTAAAATAGCTATTTTAGTTAGAAATTACAATTATGATATAGTAAAAAATTTGCCATATATTGATGAAGTTATAAAAATAGATGATTATAGTGAAAAAGAATTAATAAAAAAAATAAGAAAATTTAATGCAAACATATTTATTGCACTTTTTACAAATAAATTTATTGGGAAATTGTCTATAAAAAGTAAAGCAAAATATAGAATAGGTCCATATTCTAAATTACATTCATTTTTTTCATATAATAAAGGGGTATTTCAAAAGAGGTCCAAATCTATAAAAAATGAGGCAGAATATAATTTGGATCTGATAAAAAGAGTTGATGGGAAATTGTTTTATAATAGTAAAGATGGAGAGAGTAAGATATATTTAGGAGAAAGCAATAAAAAATTAGCAGAGAAATTTTATGTAGAAAAAAGAATCAATAAGAAATTAAAAACTATAGTGATACACCCGTTTTCTGGAGGGTCTGCAAAGAATTTGACAATAGAACAATATATAGAGCTAATTAAGAGAATAAAACAGGAATTAGATATAAATGTGGTGGTAACAGGTGGAATAGGTGATAAGGCTAAAATAGATTATTTTAGAAAAAAGATTATTGATGTGAATTATTTTATAGGGAAGAGGTCAATATTAGATTTAGCTGCTATTATTAATAAAGGAGATATATTTATTGGGAGTTCTACTGGGCCTACACATATAGCAGGGATTTTGGGAAAAGATATAGTAGCAATATA
Organism: Haliovirga abyssi; assembly: GCF_030295325.1. Lineage (GTDB taxonomy): Bacteria > Fusobacteriota > Fusobacteriia > Fusobacteriales > Haliovirgaceae > Haliovirga > Haliovirga abyssi. The sequence goes on from NZ_AP027059.1 coordinate 285,331, forward strand.
TCCTAAAATAAAAGCACAATCTAAAATTAGATGGGGTGTATTAGGAAATGGAAAAGTAGAATATATAGAGCCGGAAGAGAATTGCAAAGAGAAATATAAATGTAATGAGAAGTGTGAGTATTATGATTGTTTTAGTAAAATTAAATTAGAAAAAATAGTAATTAAAATAAAGAAGATTATTGATGAGGAGTAATATTATATGTATAAAAAATTGAGAAAAATTCATATGAATTTAAAAGATAAAATAAAAGATAAAAGAATTAAGGGATTTAAATTTTTATTTGATAAAAAAAAAGTAAAAGCTGATTTGAAAAATATAAAAAAAAATAAAATTTTATTTTTGAGGCATGATGGAAAAATTGGAGATATGATAATAAGTACAATGATGTACAGAGAAATAAAAAAAAATAATCCAAATATAACAATTGGTGTAATAACTAGAGAAAATACATTTGATTTAATAAAAAACAATCCATATATAGATAACATATATATTTATAAAAAAAAATATAAATATATAAAAAAAATTGCTGGAGATATTTCTAAAGTTAATTATGATGTGTTAATTGATTTTGGAGATGGAATCAGCGAAAAAACAATTTATTTATTGAATAAAATACAGGCTAAAGTAAATATAGGATTTATGAAAAAAGATTATAAAATATTTGATATATCTTTGGATGAAAAAGAACTTAATGAACATATAACAAATAGATATAAAAAAGTTTTGAATTTTTTAGGATTTGAAGTATCAAGTTATAAATATGATATTTTTGAAAATAGGAGTAATGATAAAATAAAATTAATAAAAAAAAATAGTGTAGGCGAGAAAACAATATGTATAAATAGGTTTGGAGCTAGCAAACATAGAACATTATCAGAAAATAATATGCTTGAAATTATATATGGTATTTTAAAATTAAATAAAAATATAAAAATATTATTACTTACTCCAAGTAATAAAAAAAGTTTGAATAAGAGGGTTATAGACAAAATTGGAGATGAAAAAGTAAAATTAATAGAGAGTGAAAATATAATGAATGCAATTGAGATAATGAAAAAAGTAGATTTAATTGTAACACCAGATACTTCAATTATACATATCGCTTCAGCACTCCAAAAACCATTAGTTGGAATATATAGAAAAGGAAATGCTATGAAATGTTGGGGGCCTAAAGGAACAAATTATAAAATAGTTACTTCTAATTCAAAGGATGAGATAAACGAGTTAGAAACAGATAAAGTTGTAGAGAATATAAAAAAAATATTACAGGAGATATAGGATATGTTAAATATAAATAAAAAAAAAATATTAGAAAAAATTAAGATATTACAAGAGGTAGGATTATATATTTTAGCATTATCTTTTTTTGTTTCAACAGCAGGGTTTAATATTGGATTAGGAATAATCGCTATTGGTACTATAGTTAAATTATTTATAGCACCAAAAGATATAAATTTAGGTAATAAAAATATATTATATTGGTTTTTATTTTCATATATAGTATTGGCAATATGGTCACTATTTTCAGTAGGTGGAATAGATAGTTTTATTTATCATTTAAATAGACAAAGTAGGTTTATAGTAATTCTGTTAATTGGAGAGGCAATAAGAGATAAAAGAGTTTTTTTTAGATTTTTAGTTTTCTTAGGTATATCAATATCATTATCTTCGTTTAATGGGATTTTTGAACATTTAAAATATCCTTCTAAGAGAATAGATAGCTTTCTAAAATTAACACATTATGGACCTGCCTTAATGGAGATGTTAATACTGTTTTTTGCAATGATAATAACTAAAACTTATTCTTATAGATACAGAATTATACTGTTTTCAAGTTTTTATTTATTAGGAATAACTAATATTTTATATATGAAAACTAGGGCTGTTTGGGTAGGATTGTTTTTAGGACAACTAGCAATTATGTTTTTTAATAAAAAAAAGCGTTATTTTATTTTAAGTATAGTAATAATATTAATAATTGCATTTATTGGAAAAGAAACATATCTTAGAAGAGCGGAATCTATTGGAAATATAAAAACAGACACATCAAATACCACAAGAATGAAATTATGGAAGGCGGGAATATATACTTTTGAAAATAATATAATTTTTGGAGCAGGATCTAATAATGATAATAGCACGCCTTTTTTTAAACAGTATATAATAAAGAAGTCATTTAAAATATTTCACTTTAATGGAGATCCTCATAATATGTATATATCATTTTTGGCAGAGTATGGATTAGGTGGACTTCTTTATATGATTTTGATTTTTTATATAATACCAAAAGAATTTTTTAGATATTATAAAGCTAGAAAACGTTTTGACTTAGATGGGATTTTCTATGGAGTTATAGGGATGACAATAGGTTTTTATATTGTTGGTATTTTTTGGAATATATGGTATAGAGATTACCATCCAAGTTTAGGATTTTTTATAGGATTGGGAATATTTAATTTTTTATATTCTAATAATGAAAGGACAGAAAATGAAAAAAAAATTAGTTAGATATTTTTTATTGAGAAATAGAAATAAAAAAATAGATATAAAAAAAATAGATAAGATTTTATTTATTGCATATGATGCAATAGGAGATATGATAATGACAACTCCTGTATTTAGAGAATTAAAAAAAATATATCCTGAAAAAAAGATTGGAGTATTGTGTAGTGAAAGGAATAAAGATGTTTTAAAATATAACCCATATGTTGATAAAATCTTTATAAAAAATTCAAAAAAATGGTATTTTAAAGATTTAAGGATTTTGAAAAAAATAAGAGATGAAAAATATGACATATGTATTAACTTATGGAATAAAATTTCTATGACAGAGATGTCATTTATAAAACTTTTAAATGTAAAATATAGAGCTAGTGGAGTATTTCAAAAAAATAGTGAAAATAAATATAATATATTAACAGAAGATATAAAAATGTATGATTATATTTTTGGGGATAGAAAAGAAAAACATTTTTCTAAGCAACAAATTAGTTCTTTAGAAGTTTTTGGAATTAAAACTGATAATTTAAAATATGATATATTTATATCAGAAAAAGAAAAAGAAAAAGCTAAAAAATTTTTCAAAGAATTTTCTGGAAAAATAAAAATTTTTATTAATATGTTTTCTAGTGAAGAAAAAAGAAATATTAAATTTGAAGATGTATGTTTTATAGTAGAAAAAGTAAAAGAAAAATATAAAAATGCAATATTCTTTTTAAATTCTATTCCAGAAAAAAGAGTGGAATTAATTGAAAAAATAAAAAAGAGTAATTTTGAGAATATAAAAATAATGTATGAAACAGAATCTATATTAGATGCAGTAGCAGGAATAGAATATGCAGATTTGTTGATTACGCCAGATACTTCATTTACACATATAGCAGAAGCATTAGATAAACCAATGATAGTTATTTATTCTGGAGTATTAAAAAATTATGAGAAAGTAAAGACTTTTTCTAAGAAACATTATGCTATTTTTTCTGATAATAAAGATGAAAATATTATTGAAAAATATGATAAAAATAAAATTATAGAAAAATTAGAATTAATATTAGATGAGGAGAAAATATGAAAATTTTAGTTATTCAACTAAAACAAATTGGAGATGTTTTATTATCAACACCTGTTTGTAATAGTTTGAAAAAAACATATTCAAGTGCACAAATAGATTACATAATATATGATTATACAGCAGGAGTTGTAGATAATAATCCAAGTATATCAAAGATTATAAAAATAACTAAAAAAGAAAGAGAAAGTTATATTGAATTTTTAAAATTATTATTAAAAATAAGAAAAGAGAAATATGATATTGTTTTAAATATTCAAGGAAAACTTGAAGGGACATTAATAACATTAGCTTCTGGAGCTAAATTGAAAATAGGATTTGATAGAAAAGGGTGGGAAATATTTCATACTAAAATAGTAAATGAAAGTAACTCTAAAAAAATAACTGGAGCAGGTAATACAATTGATGGGCGACTATCTTTATTGACAGCATTAGATGATGAAGTAAAATATGATTATGATTTGAAAATTTATTTAAAGGATGATGAAGTAATAAGGATAAAGAATAAGATGATAAAGTTTGGAATTAATATAGATAGACCTATAATATCAATGGGAATTACCAGTAGAAGAGATTATAGAATTTGGCCAGTAGAATATTTTTCAAAAATTATGGATTATTTAATTAAAAAGTATAATGCTCAAATAATATTATTTTATGCTCCAAATGATAAAAAATATAATAGTGAAAAAGATTATTGTGAGGCAGCTAAAAAATTAGTAGAAAATAATAAAAATGTATTTACTAATATAGAAACAGAAAATGTAAGAGAGCTATTATGTTTGCTTAAAAATAGTGACATATATATAGGAAATGATAATGGTCCAAGACATTTTGCACAAGGGGTAGATACTCCTGCATTTTGTATTTTTTCACCAACGGCAAATAAATGGGACTTTAATCCACATAATAATCCTAGATTTAGAGCTATTGATTTACAAGATGCTTTAGGATTAGATAATGAAAAATATAAAGAGTATACTAAAAATTTAGATAGAGATAAAAATAGCATGGAATATTTTAAAGAGATAAAACCTGAATTTGTAATTAGTGAAATTGATAAAATGATAAAAGAATTAAATTTATTTAAATAGGAGAAATATATGAAAAGAAAACTAAAAATTAAAGAACTTTTATTTGAAATATTAATATTTTTTTTCAAAAGAAAAAAAAGCAATTTTAACAATAAGATAACAAAAATACTAGTTGTTAGGCAAGATAATAGAATAGGAAACATGTTATTTATAACACCATTATTAAAATTAATATTCGAAGTCTATAATGTAAAATCAGATGTTTTAGTTGGAGGAAGATTTTATAAAATTATAGATAGTAATCCTAATGTAAATAAAACTCTTGTTTATAATCAGAAAGAATTTATAAAAAAGCCTTGGAAATTTATAAAATTTATTTTGGAAATGAGAAAGGTAGAATATGATATTGTTATTGATTGTAAAAATGCTTTTTCTTTTAATAATTCTATGCTAACATTAATATCAAAAGGGAAAATAAAACTAGGGTTTGAAAATAATTTGAGTGATAAATATTTAGATTTCTCAATAAATTTTGACGAGTTATTAAAAGAAAATAAACATGAATATGAATATTTAGCAATGCTTTTATTAAGGTTCATAAATGAAAATAGAGAAATTCCAAAGATGGAATACTATTATAGTGATAAAGAATTGGATAAAAAAAGTTATAATATAGTTATACATATTGGTGGACGTGGAGAGAAATCTTTAAAAGCAAATCTTATTAATGAATTGGTAGAAGAAATATTAAAAAAAGAGGATAAAGTAGCAATAATATATGGACCTAATGAAATAGATAAAGTAAATAATATAAAAAATCTAAAAGGTGTTATAAAAATAAATCCAAAATCAATAGATGAGCTTGCTTATTATATAGAAAAAAGCGAATGGTTTATTACTCCAGATACAGGAGCCCTACATATTGCTTCAGCATTAAACAAAAATATAATTGCACTATTTTATAATAAAACATTTGATAGATATGGGCCTGTAACAACAGGAAAAAGTATAGTTATAAAAGCTTTTGAAAAGTTAGATAGTGAGATTTTAAATGAAATAATAAGTTTTTTTAGAAAAGTTAATTAAAAAAAGGAGATAGAAATGGATAAAACATTATTATTTACAGTTGGACCAGTTGAAATGAGTTCTAAAATAAAAGATATTGGTGGAGCAGGAATACCATATTTTAGAACAAAAGAATTTTCAGAAGTTATGTTGGAGATAGAGAATAAATTAAAGAAATTTTTATATACTAATCAAAATTCAAAAGTTATTACATTAACAGCTTCTGGAAGTGGAGCTATGGAAGCCTCTATTATTAACATATTTACTGAAAATGACAAAGTATTAATTGTAAATGGCGGAAGTTTCGGAGATAGATTTGAAAAAATATGTAAAATCCATAACATTAATTATAATGTGATAAAATTAAAAAAAGGTGAAAGTTTAAAAAAAGAGGAATTGGATAAATATAGTAATAAAGGATATACAGGGTTATTAATTAATGTGCACGAAACTTCAACTGGCGTATTATATGATATGAAAATGGTAGGAGAATTTTGTAAAAAAGAGAATATTTTATTGGTTGCTGATGCGATTAGTTCATTTTTAGCAGATGAATATAAAATGGATGAATGGGGAATTGATGTAACTATATTAAGTAGTCAAAAAGCTTTAGCATTACCTCCAGGATTATCATTTTTGATAATTAATAAAAAAGTAAATGATATTATAATTAAAAATAGTGTAAAATCTTTGTATTTTGATTTGAAAGATTATTTAATGAATATGGAGAGAGGACAAACTCCATTTACTCCAGCAGTTGGGATTATATATCAATTATATGAGAGATTAAAAGAGATAGAAGAGGTAGGTGTAGAAAAAGAGATAGGTATTAGAAAAAATTTAGCTGAAGATTTTAGAAATAGAATAAAAAAATTGCCATTAGAACTATTTGCAGAAACTATGTCAAATGCAGTTACAGCAATAGTTCCAAAAACTATGAAAGCTAATGAAATATATGAAAAATTAAGATATGATTATGAGATGACAGTTTTACCAAGTGGAGGAGATTTAAAAGAAAAGCTATTTAGAGTAGGACATTTAGGAGATTTAACAATAGATGATAATGAAAAATTGGTAGATGCTTTAAAAGAGATTTTGAAAGGGGAATAAAATGAAGGTTATAATAATGGCAGCAGGTAAGGGAAGTAGAATTAGTAGACATATAGGAGAAAAACCAAAATGTACATTGGAAATAAAAGATAATCTTCCTTTAATTGAAAATACAGTAAAGAATTTAAATAATAAAGGGATATATGATATAACGATTATATTAGGTTATAATGGAAAAGAGATAGAAAAAGTGTTAAAAGGATATAAAGTAAAATTTTATTATAATTATTTTTATGATGTAACTAATAGTATAGCTTCTTTATGGTTTGCAAAAAAAGAATTAGAAACTGATAAAGATATAATGTTTATGAATGGAGATGTATTTTTTGAAGAACATTTTTTAGATGAAATTAAAAAAGAGGAGTTAAGTCCTGTATTATATGCAGATGGAAGTAGAAAAGAGGAAGCTGATTACAAGCTATTTTATGAAAATGGGATATTGTATAAGTATGGAAAAGAGTTAAAATTAAATGAAACAACTGGAGAATATATTGGAGTTGCTAAAATATTAAATAAAGATATTAATATTATAAAAAATAAATTAGATAATATGATAAAAGATGGAAAACATAGCTTGTGGTGGGAGAATGTATTATATGAATTAAATAGTAATATGAAGATATATGTAAAAGAGATAAAAAATATATTTTGGGCAGAAGTTGATTATATAGAAGATTATATGAGGATAAAGGAGTTTATAGATAGTGAAAATAGATGAACTTTTTCCAGATGAGAGAAAAAAATATATTGAGATGTCTAAATTAAGGCAGATACAATTGATAGAACTTAGAATATTTAAGATATTCGATTATATATGTAAAAAAAATAATATAGAGTATTGGAGAGATTGGGGAAATCTTTTAGGGGCAGTAAGGCACAAAGGGTTTATACCGTGGGATGATGATATAGATATTGGAATGACTTTAGAAAATTATCAAAAAATGATAGAAATTTTTCCTAAAAAGCTTCCAAAAGATATTTTTTTTCAAACTCCTAAAACAGATAAAAATTATGATAATATTGAAGGAATAAAATTAAGAGATAGATATAGTAATTTGAATATAGATGATAAATCACCTAAAATACATAATGGTATTTTTATTGAGGTATTTCCAGTATATAAAGTACCTTCAAATAAAATTTTGCAAAAATTACAGATTAGTTTATATAGGAATTTAATATCTTGTAGAATTGAAAAGGGGAATAAATTAAAATTAAAAGTGAGAAGAGGAATATCTAAATTTATAACTAATTTTATATCATTTGAGAAATTAGATGAAAAAATATTAAATATGTATAAATTGACAAAAAATTATATGTATAGACACGCTCTACATAGTAGCTCAAAAGAGGTAGATTATTATTTTTCAAAAGATTCGATTTTTCCATTAAAAGAAATAGAATATGAGGGATATAAATTTAGAAGTGTGAATGATTATGATGAATATTTAAAAACAGCATTTGGAGATTATATGAAGTTACCACCTGAAAATGAGAGGGGTGAAAGACATATGAAATTAGATGAAGTAGTAATATTTGAAGCATGTAATCATATAGAATCACTAAATTGGAAAGATAAGGAGAAAATATGAGTATAAATTATAATGAAATTTTTCCAGATGAACGAGAAAAGTATATAGAACTATCTAAATTGAGGCAAGTACAATTAATAGAACTTAGAATACTTAAAATATTTGATGATATATGTAAAAGAAATGGAATAAAATATTGGCTTGATTTTGGGAATTTATTAGGAGCAGTTAGACATAAAGGGTTTATTCCTTGGGATGATGATATAGATGTGACTATTTTATATAAAGATTATAAAAAATTAATAAATATATTAAAAAAAGAGTTACCAGAAGACCTTTTTTTACAAACTTTAAAGAGTGATAAAGATTTTTTAGATGTCGAATTAATAAAAATAAGGGATAGATATAGTAATTCTAATAATAATAAAAGCTATAAATTTCATAATGGGATATTTATTGATATATTTCCTTTATATAAATTACCAGAATCAAATTTTTTAAGATTTATACAAAAAAGATTATATAGACTTTTAATATCCTCAAGAAAAAAAAGATTGAAATATGAAAAATTAAATCACAGAAGAGTTATAAGAATTGTAAAAGGGAATATTAGAAAACTATTATCAAAATTTATAACAATTTTTATAGAATTGGATATATTAGAAGAAAAGATATTGAATATGTATAAATTAACAAAAAAACATATCTATAGTTTTAGTTTGCATAAAAATTTTAGTGAAAAATTTAAAAAAGAGGATATATTTCCTTTAAAAGAATTAGAGTATGAAAAATTTAATTTTTTTGTTCCTAATAATTATGATAAATATTTAAAAATAGAGTTTGGAGATTATATGAAATTGCCTCCAAAAGAGGAACAGAGACCACATCATTTTAATCCAGATGAAATTGACATAACAAAACCTTGTGAGCATAAAGAAAGTTTATACTGGGAGGAAAAAAAGCAATGAAATTAAAAATAGATTTAAGAGTAAAAAGAGCATTAAAATATATAAAACCATATTTAGGGTTATCGATTTTATCAATAGTTTTAGCATCATTAGCAGCAGCAACAGCAGCTTCACCTATTTTTATAATAAAACAAGTTGTAAATGATGTTTTAATGAAAAAAAATTATAATATGTTAATTATGATAAATATAGCAATAATTTTGATATTTATATTAAAAGGTTTTGTATTTTATTACCAAGCATATGTTTCAGCATATATTTCTAATAAAATAACTTTTAATGTAAGACAGGAACTGTTTGAACATTTGCAAAAATTATCAATGGGATATTTTGCAAAAACAGAAGTTGGAGAGTTAATGGCTAGATTTTATAATGATACTGAAAAATTTAAAGCGTTTATTGTATTAGCTTTTTCAAGTATAGTAAAACTATTTACAATACTAATAGCTGTCATAGCAATATTTCAAATGAGTTGGAAATTATCAATAATATCTCTTATATTTATTCCACTTTTAAGTAAAATAGTTAGAACTTTTACTAAAAAATTATATAAAACTGGAGGAGAGATACAAAAAAAAATAGGTATAATAACTACAGTTATACAGGAGAATTTATCTGGAATAAGAGTTGTAAAGGCATTTGCAAATGAGGATTATGAGATAGAAAAGTTTAGAAAAATAAATGATGAAAATTTTAATGCTAATATAAAAAATGTGAAAATATCTTCGAAGGTTACACCAGTTGTTGATTTTTTTAATGCAGTATCTTTAGTAATAATTTTAATGATTGGAGGGGTACAAGTTATAAAAGGAGAAGTTGATTCAGGGCAATTTTTAGCTTTTTTAACAGCTTTAGCTTTGTTATCTGATCCACTTAGAGTTTTGACTTCAAATATAAATAAAATGACAACAAATCTTTCATCAGTAGAGAGGGTTTTTGAGATATTAGATGAAATTCCTGAAATAAGAGAGATAGAGACTCCAATAACTAAAGAAGAAATAATTGGTAAAGTGGATATAAAAGATATATATTTTAAGTATGATAGAGAGTATGTATTAAAAAATGTAAATATATCAGGAAATCCTGGTGAGGTAGTGGCGTTAGTTGGTCAAAGTGGAAGTGGAAAGACAACATTAGTTAATTTGATACCAAGATTTTATGAAGTTGAAAAGGGAGAAATATTAGTTGATGGAGAAAATATTAAAAATTTAGAGATAAAATTTTTAAGAAAAAATATAGGAATAGTGCCACAAGAGACATTTTTATTTAGTGGGACAATAAGAGAAAATATAATGTATGGGAAACGAGATGCAACATTTAAAGAGGTAAAAAAAGCTGCAGAAAGTGCTAATGCAATTGAATTTATAGAAAAGTTGCCAAATGGCTTTGATACAGAGGTTGGAGAAAGAGGAGTTTTATTATCTGGTGGTCAAAAACAGAGGATAGCAATAGCGAGAGCTATATTAAAAAATCCTAAAATATTAATATTGGATGAGGCTACATCTGCATTAGATACAGAGTCTGAAAGATTAGTGCAGGATGCTTTGGATAAATTAATGAAAAATAGAACAACATTTGTAATAGCACATAGATTATCTACAATTATAAATGCAGATAAAATTGTAGTTATGAAAAATGGTGAGATACAAGAGGTTGGGACTCATAAAAAGTTATTAGAAAAAAGAGGTATGTATAAAGAACTGTATGATAAGCAGTTTAAAAATTAGGAGGGATAAATGAATATATATTTAGATAAATTTATAAAAATGGCATTAGAAGAAGATTTGGGAATATTAGGCGATATTACAACAGATAATATTTTTAGTGATGAGGATATATCAATTGGAAATATAAATTATAGAGAAGAAGCTGTGGTTGGAGGATTAGAATTTGCTAAAAGAGTATTTGAACTAATTGATGAAAATATAAAATTTGAAATTTATAAAAAAGATGGAGAGATTGCAAATCCTAATGAAATAGTTGCAAAAGTAGAAGGGAAAACAAAAGCTATATTAACAGGAGAAAGAATAGCATTAAATATAATGCAGAGAGTATCAGGAATTGCTACAAATACTAAAAGATATGTAGATAAGATAAAGCAATATAATGTTAAATTAGCAGATACAAGAAAAACTACACCTTTATTTAGGTATTTTGAAAAATATGGAGTAAAAATTGGTGGCGGAATAAATCATAGATTTGGATTATATGACGCTGTAATGATAAAAGACAATCATATTGCGGCAGCAGGAACTATAACAAAGGCAGTTGAAAATATAAAATCTAATGTTGGACATACTGTGAAAATTGAAGTGGAAGTTGAAAGTAGAGAGCAGTTATTAGAGGCTTTAAATATGAAAGTAGATATTATAATGTTAGATAATATAAGAGGAAAAGAGTTAAAAGAGTACGCAGAATTAATAGGAGATAAAGCTATAATAGAAGCTTCTGGTAATATCAATATAGATAATATAGAAGATATAGCAAAATCAGGAGTAGATGTAATATCTACAGGAAGTATAATTTATAATGCTAAAAATATTGATATTGGGATGGATTTTGAATAGGGTAAATAAAAAAACTACATTATAGTTTTATAATGTAGTTTTACTTTTTAAAAATTTTTAAATTAATCAGAATTAATAGGGAATTCTACATAAAATGTAGTACCTTTATTAACTTCGCTTTCAAACCATATGTTACCATTTAATTGTTCTACCAACATTTTTGAAATTGGCATACCAAGGCCTGTACCTTTAGAATGATTGTCTGTATTTTCTATTTGTTCAAATTTTGAAAAAATTTTATTTTTATTATTTTTGTTAATTCCTATACCACTATCTTTTATTTTAAATCCTATTTTGCTATCTTTACTATAAGTTGAAACTTTTATAGTTCCAAAATTAGGAGTAAATTTTATAGAATTAGAAATTATATTTGAAATAACTTGTAACATTCTATTATAATCTAAATCTATAAAAGGTAACTCTTCTGCAATAAATTCAACATCTATAGATTTTTCTTTAGCTTTTTCAGAAAATTCTTTTATAGATTTATTTAATAACTCATTTAAATTAGTAGGGGTTAAATCAAATGTCATTTTTCCAGCTTCTAATTTTGAGAGATCTAATATATCATCTACAATTATTTTTAAACGTTTAGATTCAGAATAAATAATATTTATAAACTCTTCAGTAGTTTCAGGGTCGACTCCACCATAACTAAGAGTTTCTAAGTAAGCCATAATAGATGTTAAAGGTGTTCTTAATTCATGAGAAACAATAGCCAAAAATTCATCTTTTGCAAAATCTAATTTTTTTAATTCATCATATGCTTTTTGTAAATCTAAAGTACGTTTTTTAACTTCTTTTTCTAAGTTGAAATTTAATTTTGTATTTTCTAAAACTGATGCAGTTTGCATAGCAAAAATTTCTAATAATTGAATATCTTCTTGAGTAAATTTTTTATCTGATTCTATTTTTATTATTGCATTTAATTTTCTATTAGAAAAAAGAGGTAATGCTAAAGAGGTTTCATTTTTTGATAATTTCCAATAATTTTCCTTTTTACTGTTTTCTACTAATATATCATCTAAAGTTTGAAGATTTTTAAATACCAATTTTTCATTTTCAAAAGTAACTTTTTTTATTGGAGATTCTATTATATATATGCAGGCATTTGTAAAATTAAACCCCATTGGCGAGGATAAAGCTACAAGATATTTTGTCAATACTTCAAAATATCTTGTAGAGTCATGAATTTCTTTTGTAACATAGTGTAGCATAATAAATTGATCAACTTTTTCTCCTAACATTTTTTGATGTTCAATTAATTTTTCATTTAAAAGTATATTTTCTATTGTAGATACAGTTTGTTGAGCATATATCTCTAATAGCTGAATATCTTCAAAAGATATTCCGCAACTTTTATCTGCTACTAGAATAGCAGTTATTTTATTATTGTTGTTTAAAATTGGTATTGCAGTTGAAGTATTTGATACAGAATTTGTAGAAGCCTTAGAATAAACAGCTGTATTAACAAATCCACCAGCTTCAGTAAGAGAAAAAGTCTCCTTTTTTAATTCTCCAAATTCATTTAAAAATAGTTTTATATTAAAATTATTTTCATCGTCTGGTAATATTATAAAAGCATTTTCATAATTAAATCCACCAGAAGTTATATTAGTAAGATAATTTTTCCAAAGCATTTTAGAAGTTTTGGATTCGTGTATAGTTTTATTTAAGTAATAAAGCATCATATAGTTATTTGTAATATCTCCTAATTTAACTTGATTTTCCATTAGTTTTATATTTTTCTCTTTTATTTTTTTTATTTCATTTTCTAATTCATGAATTTCTATCATAATAATCACCTCTTTGAAATTTTACCTTATATTTACCAAAAAAACAAATAAAATTTATAAAAATATATAATTTGGTTATTATTTTTTTTGAAATGATTAAATTCTAAACAAAATATTGATTTTTATAAAAAAACAAAGTATAATAAAATATAAATGATTTTATTTTATGAATGTTTTAAAAACGGTTTTATTGTTTTTTTAAATTTTTTTAAAATTCTTTAAAATTTATTATAATTAAAAAATAGGAAGGTGTATAGTATATGGAAATAAAAAATGGAATGGATTACGAGGGATATTTAAATTCATCTCTTGAAGAGTATAAAGAAAAACAGATAAAAGTTAGTAATTTTATAAAGTTAGAAGAAAAAATCATAGAAAAGTTAAAGGAGATAAAATCTGAAAAAAATATATTAGTTTTTGCAGAAACTTATTGTCCTGACAGTAGAGAAGTAATGGCAGTTTTAAATGAAATGAAAAAGTATGTTAAAATTAATTTATATATTTTTCCTAGAAAAGACAATGAAGATGAATTAAAAAAAATAACAGGATATGCTAAAATTCCAACTTTAATAAAATTAGATGAGAGTAAAAAAATTACTAATAACTATTTTATAGAATTTCCAGAAAAGTTTAGAGCTATATTAAAAAATAAAAGCGAGACAGAAATAAAAAATAAGATTCATCAATTTAGAAGAGGGGAATATAACCATTTGATTGTAGAAGAGATTATAAATAAAATGTTTGATGCCTAAAAAAGATTTAGTTTTTTAAATACTACTATATATAGTAGTTAAAAATTATATATACCTATATGTAGTATGAGGATTTTAGAAACTTATTTTTATAGTTATAATCTTAAAATAAAAAAAAGGAAAAATAGAAAAATAGAGTATAATATATTGTGGTGTTAAAGAACGATTAAAAAAATAATGTTCTCATCTTTTGTTATAAAAACGCTTAAAACATTGCGTATTTTATAACAAAATGGAAATGTTATTTTTAAGATGTTCCTAAATAAATAAAAAAATTAAAAAATATAAAAAAGGGGGAGATAAAAATGAAATTAAGGAATAAGTTTATAATTCCAACAGTAGGAACAGTAATTCTAATATTTATAGTTATGATATGGGTGGTTAGAAATCGAGATTATAAAATAGGAATGGCAGAATTAAACAGTAAAGTAGAAAGAGTTTCAAGTATTATAGGATTTACAAATATAAATAATATATGGAATTTTGATGAAGATGGTATGAAAAAGAATTTAAATTCATTTTTTAAAGATAAAGAGATTATATCAATCGTATTAAAAGATGCGGATGGAAATGTAGCTTCAAAAGTAGAAAGAAAAGGGAAAGGGGATTTAATAAAAAAAGATATAAAAATAGTAAATGGAAGCGATAAAGTTGGAACTGCAGAGGTGGTTTTTACTGATTATTATGTGAAATCTAGTATATCATCGCAAGTGAATTTTTTGATAATAACAGTTATAATTATAATTCTTATATTAATAATAGTAATATTTATAATTTCCAAAATGATAACGAATCCAATTGATGATATGGTGAAAATTTTAAATAAAGTTGCTGGAAAAGATTTAAGAGAAAAAGTAGTTATAAAAACAAAAGATGAGATAGGAGTTTTGGGAAAAAATATAAATAATGTAGTAGATATATTGAAAGAGTCAGTTTCTGATATAAGCGTAAGAGCTTCTAATTTAACAGCTATTTCTGAAAATTTAGCAGCAGCTTCTGAAGAAAGTTTTAGAAGTGTTGAGAATGTGGGAGAAATATTAGAGGATGCAAAATTAAAAGCAAAAGATTCTGTATCTTATCTAGATAACATAAATGAAATAATGTTAGAAATGGATAAATATTTAGAACAAAATGATAAAAATTCAAAACAAACATCACAAGATGCTAGTAATACAGTTGAAAGCGTAAAAGAAGGGGTGGAAATAGTAACAAAAGTTGCAATTAGTATGGAAGATGTAAAAGTTCAAGTGGCAACATCATCTGATACAGTACTAAAATTGGCAGGTTTATTAGAAAAAATAGATGATTTTTCTCAAGTAATAACTAAAATATCAGAACAAACTAATCTTTTAGCATTAAATGCCGCTATAGAGGCAGCAAGAGCTGGAGAAGCAGGAAAAGGATTTGCAGTTGTTGCAACAGAGGTGAAAAATCTAGCAGAAGAATCAAATAAAGCTGCAGAAGAGATAGGAAATATGGTTAAAAATATAAGATCAGAAGCAAATAGATCAGTTGAGATGATGAAAGAAACTCAAAACAGAGTTACTGATGGAAGTGAAAAATTATCTTTAGCTACAAAAGTTTTAAATGAAATAAATAGTTATGGAGCAAATATGGCGAAAAATATATCTACAATAGTTGAATCTTTAGAAACTCAAAATAGAGAACAATTAAAAATAAAAGATGAATTAGCAACAGCAGTAAAAGCATCGAATGATAATTATAGCTCTATGGAAACAGCTTCTGAAGGATTAAAAGATCAAATTGGAGCAGTACAAGTAGTATCTGAATCAGCAACTGAAGTTGTAAATAATTCAGAAAATTTAGCAGGTCTTGTATCAGAATTTAAATTAAGTTTGGAAAAAAGTGAACAAAATGAAAAAGGATTAAAAGAAAAAAATTAAAAGAAAAAATATTTTAATATATTTAAATAGTCAATATACAGAGAATAAAAAGAAAGCCTATGTTGACACGATAAACTATAAAAAATACTATAGTTTTATTGTGGCATAGGTTTTTTTTATATTATCCATGTCAATACGTGGCTAATATTATCTTTTGTTTTTGTTATGATTTTATCTAATATATAAATATCTGAATTGTAATAAAAATTAAATTAAATTGTAAAGTCATATTGTATTTTTGTTCAATATATGTTAATATACTAAAGATATTGTAATATTATAAGATGAAGATGTGAAAAAAAGTATTTGATTTATATTGATAAATATATTAAGATATAGTATTATAATATATTTTTAAAAAAATAAAAAAATCGAGGGAGGGAAAACGATTGAAGCTATTTACTTTTAAAGGAGGAATACATCCACCAGAAAGAAAAGAGTTAGCAGAAGATAAAGAAATTGAAGTTTTTGCTGCACCTAAAGTGGTATATATTCCGCTAATTCAACATATAGGGAGTCCACTAGATCCTTTAGTAAAGGTTGGCGATGAAGTCAAAGTTGGGCAAAAGATAGGTGATAGCAAAGGGTTTATGTCAGCACCAGTTCATTCTTCTGTATCTGGAAAAGTTTTGAAAATAGTAAAACATCCATTTCCAGTTAATGGGTATGCGAACAGTGTAATTATTGAAAATAATGGTGAAGATGAATGGATAGAATCAAAAGCAGTAGATGATTATACTAAATTATCATCAGAAGAATTATTAGGAATTGTGAGAGAAAATGGAATAGTTGGATTAGGAGGAGCAACATTTCCTACTCATATAAAACTAAATCCACCAAAAGATAAAGTGATTGATACTCTTGTAATTAATGGTGCAGAATGCGAACCATATTTAAATGCAGATAATAGATTAATGATAGAATATGGGAAAGAATTTGTAGAGGGAGTAAAAATAATACTTCATATACTTGGAATAAAAAAAGCAGTTATAGGAATTGAAGAAAATAAAGAGGAAGCAATAGAAAAAATTCAAAATTTAGTAGCTAATGAAGATGGAATTGAAGTTGGAGTATTAAAAACAAAATATCCACAAGGTGGAGAAAAACAATTAATAAAAGCATTATTAGATAGAGTAGTTCCTTCTAAAAAATTGCCTTCAGAAGTTGGAGTAGTAGTGCAAAATGTGGGAACAGCAAAAGCTATTTATGATGCTGTCGTAAAGGGAAAGCCAATAGTAGAAAGAGTTTTAACAGTGAGTGGATTAGGAGTAAAAACGCCTAAAAATCTTTTGGTTAGAATAGGTACTCAATTTAAAGAAATATTAGAATCTGTAGGAATTGATGAAGAAAAAACAGAAAAATTAATAATGGGTGGTCCAATGATGGGATTAGCTCAATTTACAGATGAAGTACCTGTAATAAAAGGAACATCTGGTATATTAGCGTTAACAGAAAAAGAGATGAATAGTTATGAATCTAGAAGTTGTATAAGTTGTGGGAAATGTGTTTCAGTTTGCCCAATGAACTTAATGCCTTTAATGTATGCTAAATTAGCAAGATTTAAAGAATGGGGAGAAATGGACAGATATAATTTAATGGATTGTATAGAATGTGGAAGTTGTCAATTTATATGTCCTTCAAATAGACCATTAACAGAAGGTATAAAAATTGGAAAAGCTAAATTAAGAGGAATGAAAAGAAAATAAAAGGAGGTAAAGAAATAGATGAATAAGAAATTGAGAGTTTCTCCTTCGCCACATATAAGAACAAAAGAAACTGTTGAAAATGTAATGTGGGATGTAGTAATAGCATTAACTCCTGCTATATTAGCAGCGATATATTTTTTTAGACTAGGAGCTG